>CAYUVM010000043.1:0-13933 GCA_964447935.1 uncultured Cytophagia bacterium
TCGGCCGGTGTGTTGGATTTCACCCGCAGCCAGTCGATATACAAATTTCGATCATTGGGCGGTGAATAAAGATCATTGATAAAAGCAATCGCCACCTCGTGTGTGCCGGCAGCGACGGTAAACGAGACGAGAAAGTCCGTGTAATTCGATTTATTGACGGTAATCGTCGCTTTCGCAACTTGATCGATTCGGATTTCTGCCTGTGACCATTCGCCTTCGACCAATTTGCCGGAAGCGCGCAGTGTGAATTCATACGTGCCGGTTCCCGGGAAATTTAAATTCTCGGCCACATAGCCGTCTTCAAACAACACCCACCCCGGCGGTCGCGCGTCGCCATTCGTTTTAATCGGCATGGTTTCCGCCTGCAGCGTCACATCCAGCGATTGCAAAACCAGCGTCGTCAAAGTCAAATCCCCGCTTGTCGCCAAATTGCCGGCGGCATCTCTCGATTTCACCCGATAATGATATGTCGTGTTCGATTGCAAACCTGTGAGGGCAACATTATGATTGGTGACCAACGCTGTATTGAGCGGCGTTGAAGTGCCGTAACTCGTGGTCAAGCCATATTCCACTTGCGAGTCGCTTGCCTCGTTCGTGCTCCACGTGATCGTCGCTACCGAAGTGGTGATTCCCGTCGCCATCACGCTCGAGATCACCGGCGGGGTCACGTCCGGAGCCAGCGTCGTGAACGTAAAATCCGCACTCGTCGCCAAATTGCCCGCCGTGTCTTTCGATTTCACCCGATAGTGATAAAGCGTGTTCGCTTGCAAACCCATCAACGCCATCGAGTGGCTGGTGACCAGCGTCGTGTTGAGCGAAGTCGAAGCACCATAACTCGTGGTCAAGCCATATTCCACTTGCGAGTCACTCGCCTCATTCGTGCTCCAATTAATCGTTGCCGATGAAGTCGTCACGTTCGCCGCGATCACGCTCGAAATCACCGGCGGCGTCACATCAACAATGGCGTTCGTTGTGAACGTAAAATCCGCGCTCGACGCCAAATTACCCGCCGCGTCTTTTGATTTCACGCGATAGTGATAAAGCGTGTTCGCTTGCAGGTTCGACAAGCTCACTGAATGATTGGTGAGCAACGTCGCATTGAGCGGAGTCGAAGCCCCGTAGCTCGTGGTCAAACCGTATTCCACCTGCGAATCGCTTGCCTCGTTCGTGCTCCAATTAATCGTTGCCGATGACGTGGTCACGTTCGTCGCGGTGACACTCGAAATCACCGGCGGCTGTGTATCGGCCGGTGTGTTGGATTTCACCCGCAGCCAGTCGATATACAGGTTTCGATCATCGGGCGGCGCATAAAGATCATTGATGAACGCCACCGCCACCTGGTGCGTGCCGGCAGAAACGGTGAATGACGCGAGAAAGTCCGCATACGTCGCGCTATTAATTTCAATCGTCGCTTTGGCGACTTGATCAATACGAATTTCCGCTTTCGACCATTCGCCCGCGGCCAATTTGCCGAAAGCCCGCAGGGTAAAATCATACGTACCGGTTCCGGGAAAATTGACGTTTTCCGCCGTGTAACCGTCTTCAAACAACACCCAGCCCGGCGGGCGCGCAGCGCCGTTGGTTTTAACCGGCATGGTTTCCGCCTGCAGCGTCACATCCAGCGCCTGCAAAACCAGCGTCGTCAAAGTCAAATCCCCACTCATCGCCAAATTGCCCGCCGCATCTCTCGATTTCACCCGATAATGATAAAGCGTGCTCGGCTGCAATCCTGCGAGTGCCGCCGTGTGGCTCATCACCAACGCCGTGTTGAGCGTCGTGTTGCTGCCGTAACTCGTGGTCAAGCCATATTCCACTTGCGAATCACTCGCTTCATTCGTGCTCCAACTGATCGTCGCCGATGTGGTCGTCACGTTCGTTGCACTAACACTCGAAATCACCGGCGGCGTCACATCCGCAGCGCTTGTGGTAAAAGTAAAATCACCACTCGTCGCCAAATTGCCGGCGGCGTCTTTCGATTTCACCCGATAATGATATGTCGTGTTGGATTGCAAACCTGTGGGCGCAACACTATGATTGGTGACCAGCGCCGTGTTGAGCGGCGTCGAAGCCCCGTAGCTTGTGGTCAAACCATATTCCACCTGCGTGTCGCTCGCTTCATTCGTGCTCCAACCAATCGTCGCCGATGTGGTCATCACGTTCGTTGCGCTAACACTCGAAATTACCGGCGGCGTCACATCCGGCGGCGCCTGCAAATTCAAACGTTGTCCCGGCGTGATATTGGTACGCACGACGCTGTTGCCATCCAACATTTTTATGCGCAGATCATAATTCTTCACAGGCGAAACGCCAAAATGGACAATCGGCGCGTTTTGCGAAAGGGTTCCAGCCACCGAAGTCAGTTGTTGATAACCGCGCAAGTATGCCGGATCATCGAGATGGCCGGCTTCATACAAATAAAATTTACTGCCAAACAACCCGACGCGGCCATCGGCGCCGGTCAATTTAATTTGCAAATAGTTTTGCGCCGGCATGCCGTTAATCAGAACGTTGCGGTAAAGCGAGGTTGGCGCGTTGATTTCGGTGAAGGCAACATCGAGATCGCCGTCATTATCGGTATCCGCCAACGACGCAGCCCGCACATCCGCACCAACATGGCTGAAGCCGGCGTTCGTTTGCGCCGTAAAAGAACCCGCGCCGTTATTTAACCAAATCTGGCCGGTGCCGGAATTGATATAAGTGAAAATATCGAGATCGCCGTCGTTGTCAAGATCGCCGGCGTTCAGCGTGTAGCCGTCGAAGGGAATATTATGCACATTCGTTTCATCGACAAACATGCCGTTGCCCTGATTGCGATAAACCCCAAGTTTAATCACCGGATTCGCGCGGTCAATGCCCGAAGCGGCAAGCAACAAATCCAAATCGCCGTCCCAATCCAGATCGACAAAGATGGCGCCATTGGCGTGGCCGATGAATGCCACACCGCGGCTGGCCGCCTGATCGGTAAAATAACCGCCGCCATCGTTGATATAAAGCTTGCAGGCGTCGCCGGCCACGTCGATCCGTTTCGCCATAAAAATATCCATATCACCGTCGTTGTCCACGTCCGCCGCCGTCGCGGACATCGTGCCATTCGGATCAGGATCAATATCCGTCACGCCGCGATTTTCCACGGTGAAATGGCCGGAACCATCATTCACGTACATCTCGTTACCGACGCCCCAATTGGCGCTGAACAAATCCATGTCACCGTCATTATCGATGTCCAGTGCCAACGTGCCAATGGTGCGGCGATCTGCCGGCAAAATCCCCGCGGCTGCTGTCACTTCATTAAAAATGCCGTTGCCGTTGTTGGCATAAAGCCGGTTGCCACTGGGTCCCCGTTGCCCGTTAAACAAATCATAATCGCCGTCATGGTCAATATCAACAAACACTGCCCCATGTGATTCGCCGGGGTCATCCACGCCGGCCAGCAACGCGTTTTCGGTAAACGTATTGTTGCCGTTATTGATATACAGCTCATCCGGCAGAACGAGAAAATCCGCCAGGCCCTGCGCATCGTAGCCCGGCACCCACGACGATGCCGTCGGCACAAAGTTGGTGTGCGTCACATACATATCCAACCGCTCGTCACCGTTGACGTCCGCAAAGAGAATCGCATGGCCGCCATATTCGGGAATGCCCGCCACCCCGGCGCTGGCAGTGATATCGACGAATTGGACAGTAAAGCTCGGGGTGGTAAAAGTAAAATCGCCACTCGTTGCCAAATTGCCCGCCGCGTCTTTTGATTTGACGCGATAATGATATGTCGTGTTGGCTTGCAAACCCGTGAGGGCCAACATATGACTCGTGACCAGCGTCGTGCTGAGCGGCGTCGAAGCACCATAACTCGTGGTCAAGCCATACTCCACCTGCGAGTCGCTCGCCTCATTCGTGCTCCAGGTGATCGTTGCAGAAGCCGAGGCCAAATTGCTTGCCGTCACGCTGCTAATCACCGGCGGTTGAGTGTCCGGTATGACATTATTGTTGGTGATAACAAAGTCGTCGAGGGTCGCGAGGCCTTTGGAGGGCGTGCTATAAGCCGCCAGCTCATAATTAAACGAAGAGTCCAACGTGTAGCCGGGTAAACCGAAAACCTCAGTGTAAGTGTCCGTCCATGCCAGTCCATCCAGCGAAGCTTCAAAATGAATGTTGGTGTTGTCAAAACGCAGCCGCAAGTAAACTGTGTTCGTTATCGTGAGATTCCCGGTGACATCAAACCCACCCTCCACATTGTTCTTTTTCCATTGCGCGTACAAACGATACGGGCCGGTGCTGCCGGAACGATAGACATAAAAACGATACCAATTCGCTTCGCCAAAAATGCCATAGGTGGAAGAAAGATTATAGGTCGGGCTGAAGCCGAGATTATTGTCATTACCCGGCTGGACGAATTTGACGGTCGTGGTCGTGTTGCGGGCGGCATACTTAATTTTGGTGACCACCCAGGCACTCGCGCTGTTTTGCGAGCTTAATTGCAGCGCGCCGTTAACGAGCGTGGCCTGATTGCCGGCATTCGTGCCTTTCAGCCATTTATTGCCGTCTAAGACGCCGGCAGTGAAATCATCTGAAAGGATAATTACCGTTTGTGCCAGCAGGTTATTGCCTGCAATAAATTGAAATATTAGGCAAAAAAGGATAAAAACTGGACGCTTTGAGTTCCCGCGAGGTATCTTCATGGCGCTCACTCCTCAACAAGCAAAAGAAAAATCAACCCCGCCGGACGCCGGTGGCGTTGATCAGGAAAATGACTGCAATCTATTCCAAAAAGCTGTGGGGAAGGTGATCAATTCAGGTCACCGCAAGTCCGATGTTTTTTCTATCGGCGGCAATGAACACGGCGCATTTTAGAAACTGCCCGTCATCTGCGCGGAGGCTAACGGACATAAAGCGGATTTTACAAAAGGAGCAATGCTTGTACCGTTCGACCTTGAGATTTTCGGCGTTGCGGCAAAATCAAAATTTTCAAACACTGGTTGCTGCTTGAAAAGATATACTCTTCGGCAATTGTACAGTGCGGTGCAAAAGCCTGTGTGCACTGTCCCAAAACAAAATAAAATCAGTCCTAACAAATTCAGCCAGGCAGGTCTTTGAGGTGAGCGAGGTGAAAATCACATCATCTTAATTACAAACAATGTCACGTCTTGCGTAGCCTCGCGGCGGCATTTTGTATAAATAAAACCCAGCGCGCGATCTCACCCAACTTTCCCATACACAAAATTTGCATTCATGCATGCTCAAAAATTTCACGCTTGACTTTGTGGCAAAATTCATCTAAAATATCGAACACTGCACGGGCAACGTGTTATACGCGCAGCAATTTTCCATTCGACAAAAGCAGGAGACTCGCAGTATGGATCCCAAATTCGATCAAATCGTCGGCGCGCAATATGGCTGGAAAGAGGCGTCGCTCAATTTAGGCCGCGCCACCTATCCGCCGGAAGCCGGACAGCCACAGGCGCTGTCCAACATTCCCGTGCGGCTGCCGCTGGCGTTGGGCAATCGCCATGGCTTGATTGCCGGCGCGACCGGCACCGGCAAAACGCGGACGTTGCAGCTCATGGCCGAAGCGCTTTCCGCCAGCGGGGTGCCAGTTTTTCTGGCTGATATTAAAGGCGATTTGAGCGGCTTTGCGCAACCCGGCGCAATGAATCCAAAACTGCAGGATCGTTGCAGCAAACTTGGCCTCACTTTTCAAGGCCGCGATTTTCCGGTGGAATATCTTAGCCTCTCCGGCAAGAACGGCATTCCTTTGCGCGCGACGGTCAGCTCGTTCGGCCCGATCTTACTCTCGAAGGTGCTGGGCTTAAATGAAACGCAGCAAAGCTCGCTGACGATGGTGTTTAAATTTTGCGACGATCGCCGTTTGCCGCTGTTGGATTTCAGCGATCTGCGCGCGGTGTTAAATTATTTAACCGGCGACGGCGAACAGGAGTTGAAAGATTACGGCGGTTTATCAAAAGCCTCGGTGGGTGTATTGCTGCGCAAAATGGTGGAATTGGAAGTACAGGGCGGCGACAAGTTTTTCGGCGAGCCGGAATTTGATCCGGATGATTTGCTGCGCCTCGCCCCGGATGGTCGCGGCGTGATCAGCGCGCTGGAGATTGCCGATCTGCAGGATCGTCCGCTGCTGTTTAGCACGTTTATGATGTGGTTGCTCGCGGCGCTGTATCGCGATTTGCCGGAGCGCGGCGACGTGGAGAAACCGATTCTCGCCTTCTTTTTTGATGAGGCGCATTTCCTTTTTGAAGACGCCAGCAAAGCCTTTTTGCAGCAACTCGAGCAAGTCGTGCGCCTCATTCGCTCGAAAGGCGTCGGTGTTTATTTCGTCACGCAAACGCCGAAAGACGTCGATCCCGACGTGCTGGCGCAGCTCGGCCATCGCGTGCAACACGCGCTGCGTGCCTTTACGCCGAATGATGCGAAAGCGCTGAAAGCCACCGTCGCCACGTTTCCGATGACGAAATTTTATGATCTTGAAGAAACGCTGACGACACTCGGCATCGGCGAAGCGCTGGTCACCGTGCTCGATCCGCGCGGTGTGCCGACGACACCGGTGACCACTGTGCTGAACCCGCCGCAATCGCTGATGGCGCCGGCGCCGCCGGAGGTGCTGAACGAAATCATTCGCAACTCTCCTTTATATCAAAAATACGCCACGCCGGTTGACCGCGAAAGCGCCCGCGAATTGCTGGCGCGAAAAATGGCCGATCTTCCCGATGATGCGCCCGTAGCAAAGCCGCAACCACAAGAAGAAGGTGGTATGTTAGATACAGTCGTCGGCGTCATGAAATCGCCGCTCGGCCGCGCCATCGGCAAAGAAGTGGTGCGCGGGGTTTTCGGATTGTTGGGCGCGACGCCAACACGCCGGAAGCGGCGCACCACCGGATGGTGGTGAAATCACGACAAATCGAAATCGCGTTTGGTAAATTTTAGCATGATGATGAAATGCAAATCACCATTACAACCTTCAATGTCGAAAATCTGTTTAACCGGTTTGAGTTTTTAGATCAGCCGTGGGACCAGAAAAATGATGGCGGGTTTGATCACGCGCTGGATGCGGCGGTCACCGCCGGCGGGCGCGAACGGCCACGTCCTTACGAAATCTCCGTCATTCAGCGGAATAATACGGCGCAGGCCATTCTCGACGCGGCGCCGGATATTCTGGCCGTGCAGGAAATTGAAGATTTGCACACCCTGCGCATTTTTAATGCTTCTTTCCTGGACGATTATTTCGAGCAAATGATTTCCATCGAAGGCAATGACCGGCGCGGCATCGACGTGGGGCTGCTGCTCCGCAAAGGGCTGGGCGCCGAAATTTTGAACTTGCGCACGCACGCCGACGAAGCCATCAATGGCGGCCATGTACGGCGCAGTATCGGCTACATTTTTCCCGAACCGATCTTTTCTCGCGATTGTCTGGAAGCCGATATTCAAATCAATGGACGGCCACTGACGTTTTTGGTGAATCATTTTAAAGCGCAGGATAAACGGGCGGCCAAGGCGAATGTCACCAAACGGCGGCGGCAAGCGGAGCGCGTGGCGGAAATTGCGTTGGCCGTGGAGCAGCGCGGCCGGCTGCCCATCGTGCTCGGCGATTTGAATGTCGACCGGCATCATCCGGTTATTGCCGGTGACGACTCGTTGACGCCGCTTTTGAATCTAAAAAATTTGCAAGATCCCTTTCCTGCCGACACCTGGACGCATTATTATGTTCCAGCCAAAAACACCAGCCGACTGGATTATGTGTTGCCGCATCACGATCTGAAAGTAATTGAAACCAAAATCGGACGCCAGGGGCTCACCGCCAAGTGCAAGCAGTACACCGGGCCGCGCTATCCGACCATTGGCGCGGAACTGACCGAAGCCAGCGACCATTGTCCGACTTCAGTCATTTTAGACCTCTGAACTGGCGCCGGCAAATCTTCCATTGGCTATTTATTCTTTTGGGATTTCTTGGAGGCTTTTGCCCTTTGGTTAAAATCCAGGGCCAGCGTGAGCCAATACTCCAAATCGGCTTTTCCTTTTGTGCCGTCCGGGCCGATGAACACAAACCCTTTCATTGGTCTACCGGTAAAATTCATTTCCCGGCAGCCTTTTTTCTTTAATGCCGCGGCATAAACTTCTGGGTCAATGCGCGCCATCAAATCATCCCGTAAAATGCCAACGCACATTTTGCCGTTGACCATAAACGTCAAGCCGCCCATCATCTTTTTCTCTTCGACTTGGGGCTGAGCCGCCAGCGCCGCTCTGACACGCTGTGCCAGGGTTTCATGATAAGCCATCAGAAATGCCTCGCGGTTTCAATTTTTAACCAGCAAAGCGCGTAACGCGCCTTCCAACTCCGGATGATGAAATTTATAGCCCGTGGCCTGCAGCCGTGCCGGCTCGAGACGCGCGCTGGAGAGCAGCAGATCATCCGCCATTTCGCCGAGCGCCAATCGCGCAAATTGTTGACGCCTTCAAACCAACCATTCCACCAACAACCTCGCGCGCAACCGCAAAGCCACGTGGGATGGACGCAGTAATGATGCTGCGCTCTGATTAATCACCGCGGGCGGTCGATCCTATTGACAATTCCCCGCAACATGCCGCGGAAAATAAGCTCGTGCAACGGATAAAGTGTGTACCAATACAGCAAGCCGAACATCCCGACCGGATCAAAAATCGCCGTCTGGCGAATTTCGGTTTCAGCCCCGTGCGGTTCAATCTCAAATTGCAGCCACGCGCGGCCCGGCACTTTCATTTCAGCGAACAAGCGCAGCAGACGATTCGGCTCGTAGGCTTCGACACGCCAAAAATCCAACGTGTCGCCCGGCGCCGGCCGCTCGGCATCGCGGCGGCCGCGACGCATCCCCACGCCGCCGCAAAGCAGATCAATAAATCCGCGCCAACGCCACAACCAATTACCATAATACCATCCCGCTTTTCCACCAATCCGGCGAATCGGTTGCATCGCCGCTTCCGGGGTACAGGCAACGCGCAGCGAACGCGAATCGACCAGACGTGTGCCGAATTTGACGCCACCCCAACTTTTGAGTTTGCCCGGCGAAGACAGCGCATCCGACCAGCGCGTCGCGGCAAACTCTTGATCTTCGTTGATGAGCGCGCGGGCGATGGCTTCGCGCATGCCGCGCGGGCGAATGGCAAATATTTGCAAAGCGCGATCACTGGTGACGACGGTGTCGTGGCGCACGCTGTCGATGAGCTTACGGCCGACACGCGCAAACAGCGGGGTCACCAAGCCGAGCCACAAGCTGGATAATTTCGGCGTTAACATCGGCACCGGAATCATCAGACGCTTCAAGCCGCGTTGGCGCGCATATTCTTTCATCAAATCCAGATACGAAACTTGATCCGTACCGCCGATCTCAAAAACACTCTCGCCCTCGCATTCGACTTCCAACGCCGCTACGAGGTACGCGATAATATCTTCAATCGCAATCGGCTGGCTCAACGCGCGCGTCCAGCGCGGCGTGATCATGATCGGCAGTTTTTGCACCAACGCGCGAATCATCTCGAAAGACAAACTGCCGGAGCCGATAATGATCGACGCGCGCAGCTCAACGGTCGGCACGCCGGAGGCGCGCAAAATATTTCCCACTTCCTGCCGGCTCGACAAATGCGGCGACAACTCCTCGCCGTGGCCAAGCCCGCCGAGATAAATGATGCGGCGCACGCCGGTTTCCTTTGCCGCCGCACCAAAATTCATCGCCGCGCGGCGATCTTCTTCCTCGAACGTGCCGGTCGAGCCCATTGAATGCACCATGTAATACGCCGCGTCCATGCCGGCCATCGCGGCTTGCAATGAGACGGCATCAAGCACGTCGCCTTTGACAATTTCGGTTGTTGCGCTTACGCGCGGCTGGAGAAATTCCGGCCGTCGTGCCAAGCAGCGCACACGATAACCATGCGCTTCGAGCACTTTCAATAATCGGCCGCCGACATAGCCGCTGGCGCCAGTCAACAAGATCAACCGGCTGGTCTCACTCATCCAACTTTTCTCTGCAAAAGATTATGCAACGCGCCTTCCAGCTCCGGATGATGAAATTTATAGCCTGTGGCCAGCAGCCGCGCCGGCTCGAGACGCGCGCTGGAGAGCAGCAGATCATCCGCCATTTCGCCGAGCGCCAATCGCGCGGCAAAACCCGGTAGCGGAAAAATCGTGGGGCGCGACAACACTTTTCCCAAAGTTTTGGTAAATTCCGCATTCGTCACTGCACGCGGCGCCACAGCATTCACCGCGCCATTCACATTCTCGTTCGTCAGCGCGTGCTGAAATGCGCCAATGATGTCATCCAGCGCAATCCAACTCCAATATTGGCGGCCATCGCCCATGATGCCACCAACGCCCAGTTTAAATGGAAGCAGCATTTTGGCGAGCGCGCCGCCTTTCGGACTCAGCACAATGCCGGTGCGCACATGCACGACGCGAATGCCTTTTTTTTTCGCCGGATCAGCCGCGCTTTCCCACTCCCGGCAAATGTCGGCAAGAAAGCCGGCGCCGGCCCCGCTGTCTTCCCGCAAAATCGTATCGCCGCGATTGCCGTAATAGCCGATGGCCGAAGCGCAAACCAAAACTTTTGGCGGCTTCGCCAACTGCGCGAGGGTTTCGCTCAACAGCGTCGTGCCTTGCACGCGGCTGTCGCGAATCTTCGCTTTCTGTGCTTCAGTCCAACGGCTCGCGGCAATGCTTTCGCCGGCGAGATGCACGACAGCATCACATCCTGCAATCTCTTGTACATTCAGCTTTCCCGTTGCTGGATTCCACTGCACGGTCGACTCGCTGCTTTGCAACGGCGACCGCACCAAACGCGTGATGCGATGATTTTGACCTTTCAAAGTTTCGATCAACGCCGTGCCGATCATGCCAGTTGAACCACTGATAAGAATATTCATTTTCGCTTCTCCTGTAGGCCACAAAAAATTTTAAACCACAAAAACCGTCAAGAAAAATTATTTTCTTTGCGGCAAAATGCTCTAAAAAGAATTATTTAAAAAACTGTTTGTACATCTCGTCGTTAAAACCAACCATCAGCGTCCGCCCTCGGCGCAACGCCGGTGCGCGCAAATTGCCCGTGCGGCCAATTAACAACTCCGCCAAAGTGGTTTCTTCCGGCTGATCACGCCGCAAATCGAGATGAATAACGTTTTGACCTTTGGTGGCGTAAATTTCATCAATTTGTTCAACCAATGCCAATACCTCTTTGAGAGGTAACGCCGTTTTTGCTGTGCTTTCCAAATGAACGGCTTCAACTTTGTGCGTCGCAAGAAACTCTTGCGTTTTGGCGCAGGTACTTCAACTTGGGCGGTGATAGTACCAATCGACTTTCGACATTTGACCCCTTCGCAGTTGAAGGTAAAATTTTTAGACCACGACTGCCCGTGAATTATTCTCCTCGCAGTTGTCCTTTTTTACGCCGGTTGGGCTTGGGCTGCGAGTGCTGGAGTGACGGGGTCAAACACAAAAAGCTGTAAACGCTTCTCTATTTTAATACACCTCAAGTTTTGCCCGCTACGACGGCGCAGCCGGTACGCGCAATGCTTCCAAAATCGCCGAGAAACTCGCCATATCTTTGATTAGTTGCACGCCCAGCATTTCCAACGTGGTGCGATAGTTCACCGCTGCGCGGCCGCCGATCAATAAAGCGACGTCGCCGGGTAAAAGACGACGCAGCTTTTGCAATTCCGGCTCGAGACGCGGATCGTCCGTTGGGTAAACAATGCTCAATGCCACTGCGCGGGCCTGATTCTGGCGCGCCGCGGCGGCAATTTCTTCCGCCGGTAAATTGGGGCCAAGATACGTTACGCGCCAACCTTCGGCAGAGGCCGTGGCAGAGGCCATCAAAGCCCCCAGCTCATGCAACTGGCCGACCGGTGTCGTCATGACCACGCCGGGAGCAGTCTCCGGCACGTCATAAGCGCTACGCACATTTCCTAAAAATGAACGCGTCACCGCGGTCGCCATATGTTCGTGAATAACCCGCAACGTCCCGTCGCGCCACAGTTCACCGATTTTTTGCAGCAGCGGCGCAATGAGCTGCTCAATAAATCGCGGCCGGCTGAGTGCGACTTCCGCGTCTTCGAGCGCGCGTTGCAACCGCTCGGGATCAAGCTGCTTGACAAACTGCAAACAATTCTCCAGAACCTCTCCCGGAGAGACAAGTTCGGTTTTATTCGTCGGAGCCGGAGCAACTTTGCCGCTCCCCGCAGCTTCCACAGCATGGTTTAACTGCCGTAATTGCTCGGTCGGCAATCTGGCAATTTGCCCAATCGCATGTCCGTCCAAAGTTGCTTTGTGCAACAACAGCAAACGTTCCATGTCGGCGTCTGAGTACAGACGCCGGTTCGTCTCTGTGCGGGCGGGTAAAACGGCATTGTAGCGTTTTTCCCAAACTCGAATGGCGTGTGCCGAAAGGCCAGTACGCCGCGCGACCAATTTAATCGAATATCTGTACTCAGTTTTTGACATATTACAATATACAATATTGTCTATAATTTGTCAAATTTAATTAATTAAAAATAGAGCTAATAGTGCATATATTTTAATTGTCTATTTTTTGTTAATATTTTTATTGACAAATATTAGACAATTTATTACCTTGTTACATGCATTATTTTGTAACCCATAAAAAACACTTGTTGCACAGCAACAAAGACTAAATGAAGCAGCAGGTTCAGCAAAAATGCAATACTTTTTCAGCATATAATCAAACCCCAAAGCATACTTCTTTTCCATGATGAGAAAACCACAAAAATTGCGCTCGATTCCCTCCGTGGGAAATTATCTTGATGCGATCAACATCTTTGTGCCGCTATCGCGTGAAGCCGAAATGGCGCTGGCAAAAGATATCCGGCGCGGCAATGCCGAGGCCCTGGATAAGCTGGTGCAAGCCAATTTGAAATTTGTGGTATCCATCGCCAAAAGTTATCAGGGCCAGGGTCTGGCGTTATCCGATTTAATCAGCGAGGGCAATGTCGGCCTCATCAAAGCGGCTCGCCGTTTTGATGAAACGCGCGGCAACAAATTCATCTCATATGCGGTGTGGTGGGTACGGCAGGCCATTTTACAGGCTTTGACGGAACAAGCGCGGCTCGTGCGTTTACCGCTCAATCGCCTCACTAAACTGCATCAAATCAACCACACAACCGAGGCCCTGCAAAAAAAACTCGGGCGCGAGCCGAGCATGAAAGAGTTGGCCAAAGCGCTGAAGCTCGACGAGAAACAATTGGCGGAATTTATACAACACCAAATTCGCGAAGTATCGCTTGATCAAACTTCCGGCGGCGAAGAGAATGACAATTTGCTGAATTTTATGCCCAGCCAAGAGTTTGCTGCCAGCGAGGAGGTTTTATCGGAAGAATCGCTGCAGCGCGACATTAACGATTTGCTTGCTAAATTGGATGATCGCACCGCTGAAATTATGCGGCGTTATTTTGGTTTAAACGGCCATCGCCCGCATTCACTGGAAATGCTCGGCCATCATTTTAAACTGACGCGTGAGCGCGTGCGCCAAATCAAAAAAAGCGCGCTGCAAAAATTACAACGCAGTTCACAGGCGCGGGCGTTGCAGGAATATTTATGAAGTTTAAATGGAAGATCCAAACCAATGATGATTGACGATCAGGAAATCGTAAGTTCGGCAGGTTTTGAAAATAGCGCCGCAGAATTTTTGAAAAATGTCGATGATCCAGCTTTGTTTGCACGGCCCGCCGAGAGTATGCTGATCCGGCAGGTGCACCAGGGCGAAACCAAAGCCTTGAGCCGGTTGCTCAAGATGAATCTCGGGTTGGTGATTGGCCTGGCCCAAGAGTATAAAGATGAAGGCGTGCCCTTAATGAATTTGATCACGGCTGGCAATTTGGCGCTGATCAAAGCGGCGCGCTACTATCGAGAAATAGATGGATTGCGATTCATGACCTATGCCGTGATTTT
>CAYUVM010000044.1:0-13889 GCA_964447935.1 uncultured Cytophagia bacterium
TATCCACCGCGGATTGGGTGTTGAGCTTTTCGTATTGCACAAACGGCAGTAGCGCGCTGGTTTTGCCTTGCACCAACAGCGGCAAAATATCATACGCCGCGGTCAAATAAAACCCGGTTTGTTTTTTACCGATGGCGCCGCTACCGCTAAATTTTAGAACCCGGTTGAGTGAATCCGTGTCGCCGATGGCCGATTGTGCGAACAAGCCGCGTAGTTCCAAACCGCGTTGCGCGAAAATTCCATGCAATGCCCACAAGGTCACCCGCCCGCCTATTTCGTTCCCCGCCGCGTTTTTCAAGCCCTGGCCGCTGTTGCCAGTATAAAATGAAACACCGAGATTGAGGCCAGCCATACCACTGTAATCAACGCGGCCGGTGAGGGCCATGTCTTCGGCGAGGCTTTGTGAGCCGCTTTGCCGCCCGCCGCGAATCCCGCTCGCCGTAAACCCGGCCGCATTTAACCCTTCAATGAGGTAAAGCCGATAACCGAATCCAGATTTAGCCAAACCAACGACACCGAAGCCATTGGTTCGCCAAGTGGTTGGAATGATGGCGGATTCCGTCTCCGGCCGTAAACTGCCGCAATAAGTCGGGGGCTCGTGAAATTCGTTGATGATCCCCACTGGCACCAAAACCATGCCGGCGCGTGCAGCCAACGCGGAGTTGAGTTGCACATCCACGTAGCCAAACTCTACCGAAACGCTGCCACGCCGGCCTGTGCTGGCATGCTCAAATTCAATTTCAGAATTGAACAGCATGCGGTCACTGAATTTGAAACCGATGTACATAACGTGGCGCAGATAGTCGATTTCATCCGTTCTTCCAGAAGGTTGTTGGGCCTCGGTTGCTCTCGAAAAGTTTTGATACGTCACTTCACCGTAACCGGCCAACGAAACCCCGGCTTTTTTGAGTTGATAAACTTGCGAAGCCGCCGGCCCAAGCCCGAAACGGCTTGCGTAGGTTCGCTCCGCCACTTCACCGAGCTTGGATTTTTCGATTTCTTCGGTGAGAATATCGATGCGTCGCATTAGCTCGCGCAGCGTGTCCTGCCGGGCGGTTTGCGCAAATGCGGGAAGGCCCGCGAACAGAAAATAACATAATATCAAAAAAAATATTGGTCGGCGCATTTAGCCTCCTAATGAATTGGTGTCTACTTTGTATTGTTTGTTGAAGGTTGCACGACGAATTTAATAATAAAGTTTTAATGAGTCAACTGTAAAATACAATTTAATTAAAATCGTATTAAGAACGATTATTGTTTCATAATAATAATCATTCCGAATGCAATTTGTACAACCAGGGCGCTAAAATTTGGGCGGGAATTCAGTGAAGGGAAAATGGAGTTGGTTGAATGGCGCGGATATTTGTCCGGATGTACTTTACGAACAAATTTCGAAGGAGCGCCTCAACCAATGGAAGCACCAATTCCATTGCAAATACCGGCGGCGGCATGGATAGAACAACTGGTTTAGTACCATTACCTTTTCAACTCAAAATTGCACCCGCGTCCCTACGATCCAGTTGCGGCCCGGCATACGATAACGCTCCAACTCTTCGTATTGCTTATGCAAAATATTATTGAGGGCAAAAGAGAATTGTAAACGTTCATCCAGACGCAGCGTCGCCTTCGTATTGGCCACGAAGTATGCTTGTGGCACATCGAGCGGATAGAGAAAGACTTCATCGAGCCGGCTTTTGTATTGGCCATGCACACTCAGCGTCAGGCGATTGATATTGGCGTCGGCGGCAAAAGAAAAAGCATGGCGCGCCCGATACGCTAAAAACTCATTATTGCGTCCGGGGGATTGATCGACGGCATTTAAATAAGTGTAGCTAAACGACGTGTGCAAATGCCGTTGCCAGTGCAGGCGCAAATCGCTCTCGAAACCTTGCGTGCGCGCTTGATTGAGATTGCGCACTTGAAAATACGGATGATTTGCGCCTTCGGCCTGTTGAATGTCCACCCAATAAATCATGTCGCGATAACGATAATGAAAATACGCCAGGTCGATTTCGGCAATTTCCTGCCAGCGCCAGCGCAGGCCGGTTTCCAGCGAGAAATTCATGCGCTCCGGTTGTAAATCGGGATTGGGTTTGAAGCGCGTATTGCCGCCCGGCTCCCATTGAAAAAATCGCTCCGCAATCGACGGTGAACGAAAAGCTTGTCCCACCAAAATCCGCAACGCTAACGGCGCCGCCGGACGATAAACCAACGCCAGCTTGGGGCTGAGTTGCCGGTAAGAGACGCCGCCGACCAGGTGATTCCAATCATAGCGCAGGCCCATGGTCGCGGTGAGTTGCGGCGTCACCGTGAATTCGTCCTGCAAATAAAGCGCGGCGTTATCCACCCGGCGATTGCCGTACATCACCGTGTCCGGCGCCGAATCCACGTGATCGAACTGCGCGTCGAGGCCGGTGATGAGATAGTGCCGGTCACTCAAATAATAATCGAGCTGGGTGAGATTGCCGAATTTATCCGCTTCGACCCGGGTGCGCAGGCCGTAAGGTTGTTGATTATCGACCGCGGTGAAATCCACATCGCGCTCGTTGAAAAATGAACGCGCCGCATTGCGATAAAAATAAAAGCGGGATGAATATTTGAGCCGCGGTCCGGGCACGGCCCAATAATGCAAATCGAGGCTGTAATTGCGTTTCTGCTGCCGATCATCACGATAACCCGGCGTCACCCGAAACGGCTGCAACGGCGGATCGTAGCGTTGGTCAATGAGCCTGGTGTGCGTATAATCATTATCGACTCTACCCAAACCAAAACTGAATTCGAGATTGCGATTCTGCCGCAAATCAAACAACGTTTTGCCGTAAAGATTATAAAGCTCGTATGCCGTGTTTTCGGCGTGACCATCGGAATGCTTACGGCTGAGGTTGAACAGGTAACTCACGCGTCCGGATTTGCCGGAATGACTCAATTCCACCTGGCTTTGCTGCGACGCCTGATTGGTATAACGCAGCGCTGGCGCGGGTTTGTCGAACAAACCGAATCCCACGTCGATGCTGGTCAGTGAGCGATATGTCGGCTTGCGAGTGATGACGTTGATGACGCCACCCATCGCCGTCGAGCCGTATAAACTGGAGAAGGCGCCTTTAACGACTTCGATGTGATCGATAAAATTGGTCGGCACCAGACTCCATAACGCGCCGCCGGAATCCGAACTCAGCGCCGGCCGGCCGTCGATCATCAACAGCACGCGATTGCCAACGCCGCCGCCGGCAACATCGGAGCTGCCGCGAATCGACAAGCTCTGCACCGAGACGCCCGAGGCGCGATACACCGCAATGCCCGGCACCATTTCCAGCGCCTGATCGAACGTCACCACTGAACGTTCCCGCAAATCACGCGCGTTGAGAATGACGACGCTTGCCGGCGCCATCTGCGCCGTTTGCTCGCGCCGGGTCGCCGTAATCGTTACCGCTTCGCCGTCAATTTCGGTCGGATGCAGCGCGATGGAATGCGCGAGCAATTTACCGGAGGCGATCACGACATTTTCATCGTGCATTGCGTAACCGAGCCGGCTTGCCACCAGCCGATACGTGCCAGGTTGCACGTAGCGCAAAACGAATTTGCCGTCGGACGAGGTCGACGCCCCGATGTACAAACTATCGAGAAACACATTAACCGCGCCGAGAGGCTCTTTGGTTTCAGCGTCATAAACTTGGCCGGCAATAACGCCGGCGGATTCTTTTTCAATCTCGACTGCTTCGGGTTGCGCCGAAAGCAGTGCCGGCCATAACATCAGAAAGGCCAGACGACGAATTGTTGCGAGTGCCTTCATAGTGTTTTCAAAATTAGGTGATTCTGTTGAGACGCTGAATAATCGACGCATTGGCAAGCCGGCCAACACTTTTTTACTGCACGATACTCAAATTCGCTTTAATATTGACGTTCGACCAATTCAATTTGCCATCCGCAATTTGCACCGGAAGCGGATTGGCGCCCGTCATGGGCCGGCCACTACCATCAACGGCGAGGCTGTCGGGTTGCGACCAGTAGATGCCG
This sequence comes from uncultured Cytophagia bacterium, assembly GCA_964447935.1. Classification (GTDB taxonomy): domain Bacteria; phylum Zhuqueibacterota; class Zhuqueibacteria; order Zhuqueibacterales; family Zhuqueibacteraceae; genus Zhuqueibacter. The sequence continues at coordinate 4,015 of CAYUVM010000044.1, forward strand.
AGCACTTTCGCCGCGGCCGGATTGGCCGGATCGCGCCAGCCGACCGTGAGCACGGGATACGTTTTTTGCGTGAGGCATTGGATTTTATAAGAAACTGATTGTGGCGTTGTCGTCACAGGAACAAAAGCCGTGCTTGCTGCTGCCGGCGGGCCGGCCGGCGGCCACGTTGACCACAACGACACCTGCACTTCACCTTTCGACGGCCACGCACCGACAAAATTCACTTTGCCGGAAATGGCGCCCAGTTGCAGGATATCAAGATTCGCGACGAGGTTCACATTGGTCGCTTTGGGATTGCTGTCGGAAATTTCCACCGGCAACGGTGCCACGGTAAAATCACCTTTGCAATCAACGCCGGAGAGGGTGTTGTTTGCCGAATAAACGCCAATTACTTTTGCGCCGGTGGGATCCGCCGGATCACGCCAGCCGACGGTGATGACGGCATACGGGCCTTTGCTGAGGCTGGAAATTTTGTAGGTTTGCGAGGCCACGCCCGGTGTGAGCGACGCGCTAAAAGCTGCGGGCGGCCCGGCGGGCGGCCAACTCGTCCACAACGAAACTTGAACGTTGCCTTTGGCTGGCCACGTGCCATTGAAAGTGATCGTGCCCGAAATTTCGGTTGTCGTTGAACTTTGCACGGGGTTCTTGTCATCGCTGCATCCCAGCCACAGGGCCATGCTCAGAACCAAACCCATCATGATCACGATGCGAAACGTACGCATAACAAATACTCCTTAAAATAATATTGAGGTAAAATTCGCCACCCGCGTCAAAGGCGAGCGCGCTGTATTAACGAGCTTTTACACTATCCGCTCATTCTAAATCTCTGCCTGTTATCATCACAAATGACATGCCATTACCAAGAGAGTTTTATTGTAGGAATAAACAATAGAAACTGACGTGCCGTAAGTTTATGATTTAAAAAGAAATAAAACCGTCACTTGAAAACGTAAAGACACCGATGCCATGGAAAAGAGCAGGTCATTTTTCTCCAAAATGAAAATCGACTTTTCATTTTGAAAAGGTGAAAGGATGCGGTAGGAGGGGACTCTTGCAAAAATGTAAGCAGAATTGAACGACGGTATTGCTAAAATACGTCGAAGCGAGTCTGGATAAATTTAAAATCAGATTGGCAATTTGTCTACGCTTCCAACTCCAACATCAACTTGCTGCAGTTTGCGATCTTCGCCAACAACTCCGCGATGCGCACAATCAAATCATAACATTAACCTTGTAAATCGTGCCATTTTTTTGTATCTTGGAGCGCATGTCACGAACCTACGAAGAGGAAATGGCCGAGGCGCGGACGGCGTTAGCCAGCGGCGAGATCGGCCGGGCTCGCACTTGCGCGCGACGCGCCGTTGGGATGGTGATTCAGACAACGCTCGGTCTCGGTTTTGGCCCGGGCTTTTATGCCGCGACTTACATTGAGGCCCTTCGCCGTATGGTCGATGATGCGCGTTTCCCCGAAAACGTGCGTCAAGCCGCCACGCGTTTGGTCGATCGTTCCAATAAAGAAAAACAGAGCGCCTCAACGAACCCCGTGCAGGATGCGGAAATGATTCTCGAGCTTTTGGCGAAACTGCCTTTAAAGCAAAAGCCGTAATTTATATCGTTTAAAAAAATTGACTCACGGAGATTGAACTGCGCTTGCCGCTAAAATTTCGTGTGCGTCGCATTTCTATGAGTAACTAATCGCAATGGCATTTGCCTCAAGAAATAAAACCGCTGCCTATCACGCGCGACATTCACTGCCCGCGCCGGCGCGCCGGGAATGGGGTCGCACCGGTTGGACGGTGAGCCGTCTCGGTTTCGGCGGTTACCGCGTCGACGACATTACCCCTGAACATGCCGAAGCCTTGAAACTCGCGCTGCGCTCCGGCATCAATCTTATCGACACCTCGACAAACTACACTGATGGCGGCAGCGAGCGTTTGGTTGGCAAAGTGTTGCAAGAGCTTATGAACGCCGGAGAATTGGAGCGCGAAGAGGTGGTGATCGTTTCCAAAACCGGCTACGTGCAGGGGCAAAACATGCAACTTGCGCAGGAACGCGAGCGGCAGGGGAGAGGTTTTCCGGAGATGGTCAAATACATGCAAAACTGTTGGCATTGTATTCATCCGGATTTTCTCAGCGACCAGCTTTTTCGCACTCTTGCGCGGTTGCAGCTCGAACAACTCGACGTGCTGCTCTTGCACAATCCAGAATATTTTTTGGCCGACGCGGTGCACCGCCAACAAAATGATTTAGCCGCGGTGCGCGACGAATATGATCGCCGCATGCGTGAAGCGTTTGGTTTTTTGGAGAAACAGGTTGCGGCCGGCCGGCTCGCCTGCTACGGTGTCTCCTCGAACACGTTTCCGCACGCAACGACGCATCCGGAATTTACCTCACTTGAGCGTTTGTGGGATATTGCCGCCTCGTTATCGCCGCTGCATCATTTTCGCGTGATTCAATTTCCCGCGAATCTTTCTGAAACCGGCGCGATGCTGGAGAAAAATCAAAGCGGCCACACCCGCACGCTGCTGGAATTTGCCCGCGAGAAAAAAATTGCAACGCTGGTGAATCGCCCGCTCAACGCCATGCAGGGCAATGGCATGAAACGGCTCGCCGATTTTTCGACGCTGGCAATGCACGAGGCCGAAACAATTTTTCCGGCGCAAATCGCGGCGTTGGCCGCTGCCGAAAAGAAATTCTCGCAAACCCTTTTTCCTGAGTTGAATTTCGCGCGTTTTGTTAAAGAAGAGCACTCGATTTTCATGTGGGCCGGGCAATTGGCCGACGGCTTGACGCTGTTTAGAAACTGGGGACATTGGGATCATGTGAAACAAAACGTGATCGAGCCGCAAACTGAAATGGCATTGCATTTTTTCCGGGAGAAATCCGGCAGCGCGGTTCTTTGGCAGGAATGGGAGGCGGAATACCGGCAAGCTCTTGCCGCCGTGCTGGGCACGCTCGCGCACGTTCATGCCCGCGAGGCCGCCGCGGCCTCCCAGCAACTCGCGGCGCAACTCGATACTGCTGTTCCCGAATTACAAACGACGCCGGCCTTGTCGCAAAAAGCGCTGCGGGTGTTGCTCAATCTCCCCGGCCTCGATACCGTTTTGCTCGGCATGCGCCGCTCGCCGTATGTCACCGACGGCATCGCCGCGTTACGGGCCGAACCCCTTGCGCGGGTTTGGCCGGCATTATAATTTTTTGCCAAGAAGACGCGAAGACACTAAAAAAATTTGGTTGCCTTTGTGCCTTGGTGGTTTCCGACTCGCGTGAGTTGGAACGCTGGAATTTGTGATTACCTTTTGTGCGTATGAGCGTTCTTCGCGACGAAGCGATGCGCTATTTCAACATGGCCTATGAATATCAAATGCAAGGCCGGTTGGAGCAGGCCATCACCTTCTACAAAAAATCCATCGAAGTTGAGCCTTCGGCTGAAGCCCACACTTTTCTCGGCTGGACGTACAGCATGCAGAGCAAGCTCGAGGAGGCCATCGCTGAATGCCACCGCGCGATTGCGATCGATCCGGAGTTTGGCAATCCGCACAACGACATTGGCGCGTACCTCATGCAACAAGGCAAGCTCGACGAAGCGGTGCCCCATCTCAAGCGCGCGATGGAAGTGTTGCGCTACGACAACCCGGAGTTTCCACATGCCAATCTCGCCATCATTCACGAAATGAAAGGCCTGTGGCCGCTGGCGCTCGAAGAATACGAGCGCGCGCTGGCCCTGCGCCCCGATTACAAAGTCGCCTCGCTCGGCGTGATGCGCCTGCGCGCCAATTTGAATTGAATTGCAATGACCTTTTCAGCCCGGAGAAATATTTGCGATGCTTTTCACCCACCGAAGGTTTTTGTTTCAAAAATCGAATTCTCTATTGTGATTTGCTGCGCTTGACAATGAAACATTCTTTTGATATAATGTCCATTTGATAAAACATTTTCCGTATTTTGACGACTGCAAATAAACGAGATTAAGTGGCACCGACCGATCACTCCGAGTCAACGGTCGGTAAGGAGAAAACTATTGTGAAAATGCCTAAAATATCGTTACCGACCATTTTCCTGACGTCAGGAAAATGGTCGGTAACGGTTTGTTGAATTGAACAATGATGAGGAATATTATGGACAGAGAACTCATCCAATCCCTTGCCAAAAATTTCGAATCCTACGCGATTGAGATCAATGGTGTTGAATGTTGGTTTGCGCGCGATCTCCAAATGCCTTTGGGTTATGACAAATGGGAAAATTTTTATAACGTCATCCAGAAGGCAAAAATCGCTTGTGAAAATGCAGGGAATATTATTGACGACCATTTTTTTGACGTCAGGAAAATGGTCGACATCGGTTCCCAAGCAACACGTGAAATCGATGATGTCATTCTGACGCGCTACGCGTGTTATCTCATTGCCCAAAACGGCGACCCCCGCAAAGACGAAATCGCTTTTGCGCAAACATATTTTGCGTTCCAAACCCGGAAACAGGAACTCCTTGAAGAACGCCTCCGTCTGGCGGAGCGGCTGCGTGCGAGAGAAAAACTTGTCTCAAGTGAAATCGAACTCTCCAAACTCATTTACGAACGCGGGGTGGATGAAAGTGGATTTGGCCGGATACGTAGTAAAGGCGATGCCGCCATGTTTGGCGGGTACAATACTCGCCAAATGAAGTACCGTTTGAGCATTCCGCAAAATCGTCCTTTGGCAGATTTTCTCCCAACCGTTACAATTACCGCCAAGAATCTTGCGACGGAAATAACAAATTATAATGTCCAACAACAAAACCTTCAGGGCGAACCCAAGATTACCAACGAGCATGTCAAAAACAACGCCGCGATCCGGAAGACCTTGATTGAACGCGGCATCAAACCGGAAAACCTTCCTCCCGAAGAAGACATCAAAAAGCTGGAGAGACGGCTTGATTCCGAAAACAAGAAGTCGCTTCAACAGGTAAAAAAGCTCAAACGCCCTAAGAAGAAAAGCTGAGATTTGACTTTAAACATAGCACTCCGTAGTTTGAAAATGCGACGAAATGAAACCCGCTGTCGGTAACATTAAAGGCCGCAACGATGGCGCGAGAATTTAAGCGTTTTGCCGAGGAACGCAACATGAATAATATACCCAAACATTTTCTTAGAAAAATACAGGAAGCCCAAAACAAACAACTCAAAGAGTTACATTTGGACTGCAATTGGGGTGCACCTGATGATCAAAAGCTACCCCACATTCCTGCTGAAGTTTTCGAGTTAGAGCATTTGGAAGTATTGAATTTGCGGGGCAATCGCTTAACCACTGTCCCTAACGTGATCACCCAACTACACAGCCTGACATCGATAGATTTGAGCGATAATAAACTAACCACACTTCCCGATGCGATTGCTCAACTGAGTAACCTAATGTGGCTCAATTTGAGCGAAAATGAACTAATTGTTGTACCCGATGCGATTGGCCGACTGTGCAACCTGATGTCGTTGGATTTGAGCGCTAATCAATTAAACGCTGTTCCAAATACGTTTGCCCAACTGCACAATCTGACGTCGCTGAAACTGTGTAATAATAAACTCACTGCTGCGCCTGATTCGATTGGACAACTGCGTAACCTGACGTCGTTGGACTTGAGTGATAATCAACTAACAATTATTCCTAACACGATTGCCCAACTGCAAAACCTAATGTCGCTGAAGCTGAGTAACAATAAACTAATATCTGTTCCCCATACAATTGCTCAACTGCACAACCTGACGTCGTTGGATTTGAGCGATAATCAACTGACCGCTGTTCCAAATGAGATTACCCAACTGTACAACCTGACGTTGTTGGATTTGAGTAGTAATAGATTAACTGCCGTACCCGACGCGATGGACCAATTACAAAAATTAACTTTACTCTCTTTAGGCGGTAATCTATTTACTGCTATTCCTGCTATTATTTATGAGTTATTTTCACTGATAGAATTATCATTTGGGAATTATTCTCATACTACAAATCAAATTAAAGAAATATACCCCAAGATACTTCAATTGAAAAACTTAAAAAAACTAAATTTAGAGCGTAATCCCATCGAAACTCCCCCTCTAGAAGTCGTGAACAAAGGCGTCGAGGCTATCAAGAATTACTTCTGGCAGCTTGAAGCCAAAGGCAAAGATTATCTGTATGAAGCCAAGTTGCTCATCGTTGGCGAAGGTGGGGCGGGCAAAACCACACTGGCGAAAAAGATTGAAAACCCGAATTGCCAACTGCGGGAGGATGAAACGTCAACCGAAGGCATTGATGTCATCCAGTGGCGTTTTCCGATGGAGAATGAAAAGCCGTTTCGCGTCAACATTTGGGACTTTGGCGGGCAGGAGATTTATCACGCCACGCACCAGTTTTTCCTCACCAAGCGGTCGTTGTATGCTTTGGTGGCTGACACCCGCAAGGAAGACACCGATTTTTATTATTGGCTCAACGTGGTCGAGCTATTGAGTGATAACAGCCCATTAATAATTATCAAAAATGAAAAGCAAGACCGCCATCGTGAGATCAATGAACGTTTGTTACGCGGACAGTTTACCACTCTGAAGGAGACGCTGGCCACCAACTTGGCGACCAATCGTGGATTATCCGAAATCCTAAAAGAGATCAAGCATCACATTCGCCAGTTGCCCCACATCGGCACGCTGCTGCCGAAAACGTGGGTCAAAGTCCGCGAGGCGCTGGAAAAAGATTTTCGCAACCACATCAGCCTCGATGAATACCTGAATATCTGCCAGAAAAACGGCTTCACCGAACTGAAAGACAGCTTGCAGTTGAGCGGGTATTTGCACGATTTGGGTGTTTGCCTGCACTTTCAGGAAGATCCGCTTTTAAGGAAAACCGTCATTCTCAAACCCAAATGGGGCACGGATGCGGTTTATAAAGTTCTCGATAATAAAACCGTGATTCGCAATCTCGGCCAATTCACTCGATCTGACTTGGCGAATATTTGGAACGCGGCGGAATACGCCAAGATGCAGGATGAGCTGTTGCAGTTGATGATCAATTTCAAGTTGTGTTATAAAATTCCACGCAGTCAATATACGTACATCGCGCCGCAACTGTTGACAGAAAATCAACCTGAATACGAATGGGAGGCGATAAACAACCTCATTCTGCGCTACACTTATGAATTCATGCCCAAAGGCATCCTGACGCAGTTCATTGTTGCCATGCACCCATTCATTGCTAATCAAACTTATGTTTGGAAAAGCGGCGTGATTTTGGAAAAAGATCAAACGCAAGCAGAAGTCATCGAATACTATGGCAAACGCGAGATCAAGATTCGCCTCGTTGGCAAACAGAAAAAGGAGTTGATGGCGATTGTGATCTACGAGCTTGATCAAATTCATGCTTCGTACCGGCGTTTGAAATACAGTAAACTGATTCCGTGCAATTGTTCGGCTTGTAAAGATAACCCAGAACCGCATTTTTATCCCTACGAGATTTTGCGCAAGTTTGCGGAGGATCGACAAAACCGCATTCAGTGTCAAAAAAGTTATCAAATGGTGGAGGTTCGGGGATTAATTGATGACGTGATTGACCGAAGGCGAGTTTTAGAAGAACAGAGAGAATTGAGAGGCGTGAGACATGTCAAGCCTGCGCCACAAAAATTTACTAAAATGCGTATCTTCGTCGCCTCGCCGTCTGACATGGCAACCGAGCGCGAGAAGTTAGATGTAATCATCGACTCGCTAAAACCGTTGGCGGAGAAAGAGGGACTCATTCTTGAAGTCGTTGATTGGCGCAAAGTCGTGCCTGATGCCGGACGTCCGCAGCAAGTTATCTTCGACCAGCTCAAGCCGACGACATGGGATATTTTCATCGGCATTTTATGGCATCGCTTCGGCTCGTTAACCGGCGCGGCGAATCCGGCAACGCAGAAAGAATATTCATCGGGAACTTACGAAGAATTTATGACGGTGTATCGTCTCTGGGAAAAGTTCAAACAACCACGCATCATGATGTATCGTTGCACACGGCCTATTCCGCCGAACGCACTCGACCCTGATCAATTCAAGCGCGTGAATGAATTTTTTGCACAGTTTGATGGCAGCAAAGGCGAGCATCCGGTGCTGTATCAAACGTTCGATACCGTTGAGAATTTTGAGAAGTTGTTGCGGGAGCATTTGCAGCAGGTGTTGTTGAAATATAATGAAATGGAATAAATCGACATCAAAGCAAAAGCTTTTGAACACGGATGACACGGATTCGCACGGATTTTATCCGTGAAAATCAGTGTCATCCGTGTTATCTGCGTTCAAAAAAAGAAATGCATCATGAATCTCGACGATCTCCTCCAAAAACCCGAAAGCGCGACGCTTGCACGCAAAGCTGTGTTTGACGCCGAATGCGTGGAAATCGCTGCGGCGATGGCAACCGGACGCGGCGGGTTGATACTCGTTGGCATAACGCCCGAAGGCGAAATTGGCGGCGCAAACATTGATGAGCAGGCGCTGGAAAAATGGACGGCGCAGCTCGCGCTGGCGACGGAGCCGTCGGTTGCGGCGGATGCGGAAATTTTGCAAACCGGCGAAAAGCGGGTGGCAGTGCTGACGATTCCCGAAATGCCGATCAAACCCGTCGCGGTGAATGGACGTTGTTACAAGCGTCTCGGCCAGCAAAATCATCTGCTCTCCACCGCCGAAATCGGGGAGTTGCACGCACTCACCACGGGGCGCAGTTGGGATTGTTTGCCAATCGAGAGTGCGACGGTCGATGATCTTGACCTGACCAAAATTGAAAAATATATCGAAACCGCGAATGCCCGCCATCGCCGCAAAATTGACAAAAATGAATCGCCGCTGACCGTTCTTGATAAATTGCATCTCATTCGCAACGGCAAAATTACCAACGCGGCGATTTTGCTCTTTGGCAAAGAGCCGCAGGTGTTTTTCCCGCAAGCGAAAATCAAAGCCGGACGTTTTAAAAGTGAAACAGTGATCGTCGATGATGCCGAGATCGGCGGCACGCTGATTGAGCAAATCGACGCGGCATTTGCGTTTATTCAGCGCCATCTGGCGGTGCGGCTCGTGATCACCGGCCAGCCGCAACGCGAGGAAGTTTGGGAGTATCCGCTGAGTGCGTTGCGCGAAGGATTAATCAATGCCGTCACTCATCGCGACTATGCCACGGCGGCGGCCACCCAAGTGCGCATTTATGACGATAATTTGCTCATCTGGAACCCGGGCAACCTGCCGTTGCATCTGCATGTTGATGATCTCAAACGCAAACATCAATCGGTATTACGCAACGCGCTGATCGGCGCGATTTTTTATGATCTCGGTTACATCGAGCGCTGGGGCAGCGGGACGAATCGCATTCTCGACGAATGCCGCGGCCTGCATTTGCCGGAACCGGATTGGCGGGAAAATCAAGGGCTGATGTTAACCTTCCGCAAAGAGGTTTTCACTGAAGAAACCTTGCGCGACCTGGAATTGCCGGAGCGCCAGTTGCAGGCGGTTTTGCACGTGAAAAAAAATCGCCGCATCACCAACCAGCAATATCAGGAATTGTTTGGCGTCAAAAAGCGCACGGCCTCGGAAGATTTGCATGAGTTAGAAGAGAAGGGCATTCTCGAGCGCGTCGGCTCGACGGGCAAAGGAACATATTATAAAATTAAAGGGAAATAATTTTTGTTCCACCAAAACTGAAAGGATTTTTCATGTCCAGCATCAAATTTTTTGATCAGGTCAATCGCAATTTCGACAAAGCCGCGGCTTACACCAAACATCCGCCGGGCGTGCTCGAGCAAATCAAAATTTGCAACAGTGTCTATCATATCACGTTTCCGCTCAAAAAAGATGACGGCTCGGTTGAGACGATTCACGCGTGGCGCGCGGAGCACAGCCATCACAAGCTGCCGGTGAA
>CAYUVM010000045.1:0-13870 GCA_964447935.1 uncultured Cytophagia bacterium
TATCATCGGCCTGCTCGATGCGCCTTCGAAGGGCGGCGTGCAGCTCAACGGCACGGCGATTACGGCATATCATGACAAGCAACTGGCTAAAATGCGCAACGAGCATCTCGGTTTTATTTTCCAGAGCTTTCATCTCATCAACGATCTCAGCGTTGTAGATAACGTCGAGATCCCGCTCTTGTATCGCAGCCTCTCTGGCGCCGAGCGGCGCAAATTGGCGTTGCAGGCGTTGGAACGCGTCGGTTTGATCTCGCGCGTGCATCATTTTCCCTCACAACTTTCCGGCGGCCAGCAGCAACGCGTCGCCATTGCCCGCGCCATCGTCGGCAAACCGCGCATTTTGCTTGCCGATGAACCCACCGGTAATCTCGACAGCCAAATGGGCGACGAGATCATGCACATTCTAATGGACTTGAATAAAAACGAAAAAACCACGGTGATGATGGTGACACACGACCCGCGCCTCGGCGAGAAAACGGAACGCATCATCCGGCTGTTTGACGGGCGGCAGGTCAACTGAACGCATGGCGCGTAGCGCATAGATGATGCTTTTCGCCATGCGCTATGCTCGATGCGCTCTGTAAAGGAGAGCACATGTTAAAAAATTATCTAAAGATTGCACTCAAAGTTTTGTTGCGCCGCAAATTTTTCACCTTCATCAGTCTCTTCGGCATTAGCTTTACGCTGGTGGTGTTGATGGTCGCGACGGCGATTTTTGATCATACGTTTGCCCCGTTTCCACCGGAGAAAAAGTTGGAGCGCACGCTGAGTATTCTAACCATCCGCGTTGAAAATTCGGAAAAGGGTTTCGCGCATACCGGACCGCCGAGTTATGCGTTTTTAGATCGCTACGTGCGTACGCTGCCAGACGTGGAAAAAGTTTCCATCGTCACGAAAATGACGACCGCGCTCTCGTTCAAGAACGGCGAGAAAATCAAATCGGCGTTGAAACGCACGGATGGCGAGTTTTGGCAAATCATGGATTTCGATTTTCTCGAAGGCGGCCCGTTCACCGCCGAGGACGAGAAGAACGCCAATTTTGTGGCGGTGATCAATGCCGCGACTCGGCAAAGATTTTTCGGCAAGGAATCTGCGCTCGGCAAAACCATGGAAGTGGACGGTCAAAGTTTTCGTGTCGTCGGCGTGGTGGCTAATGTGCCGGTCTTTCGCAACTTCCCTTTTGCCGACATCTGGGTGCCGCTCAGCACGACAAAAGGAAAATTTTCCAGCCAGGAACTGGTCGGTAGTTGCATGGGCGTGATTCTCGCCAAAAGCCGTCATGATCTCGACCGCATTCGCGAAGATTTTAAGGCGCAGTTGGCTCGGGTTGAATTTTCCGATCCGCGCGCGTTCAACACCATTTATGCCGCGGCGGAAACGCAATTTGAAAACGTCGCTCGCGAGCTTTTCTCCGAAAACCGCTCGAATGAAAGCCATGCCCCGCAACTTTTAGCGGTGATCGTGCTGTTGATGATTCTCTTTATGATTCTGCCGACGATCAACCTCGTGAACATCAACCTGAGCCGCATCATGGAACGCGCAGCGGAGATCGGCGTGCGCAAAGCGTTCGGCGCTTCGTCATGGAAATTGGTTGGGCAATTCGTCGTCGAAAACGTTTTGCAAACGCTGGTGGGCGGCGCCATTGGTTTCGTGTTGTCGTATCTCATTTTGCAAATTCTCACGCAAAGCGGCCTGATTCAATACGCGGTTTTTCAACTGAATTATCGCCTCTTTTTCTACGGGTTAGGGCTGGCGTTGTTCTTCGGCGTTTTTTCCGGTGTGTACCCGGCGTGGAAAATGTCGAGACTGCATCCGGTCGAGGCGTTGCGCGGGAAAAGTGTTTAAATTGCCATTAACCCCAAAGCATTGAAATTTTAAATTGAAAAATTATAATTTAAAATTTACAATCAATTTGGAGAAATCTATGCTCAAGCATCTTTTCAAGCTCGTCTGGAATCGGAAGCGCACCAATTTCCTGATTATCCTGGAAATCTTTTTTTCTTTTCTCGTGCTCTTTGCCGTGGTGACGCTCGGCGTTTTTTATGCGGACAATTACAACCATCCATTGGGATTTTCTTATGAAAACGTTTGGAACATCGCCATTGACTTGAAGCAGACCAGCGATGATTATTGGACGCCGGAGCAAGCCGCCACCACGCAGCAATTGTTTCTGGCGCTGCAAGATTTTGATGAAGTCGAAGCGACGGCAGCAGTGTTGACCCCGCCTTTCGTCTTTGGCGGCAGGAACTCGGTGAATTTGTACGAGGGCCGGCAGATTGAGATGGACGTCAACGAAGTCACGGACGATTTTAAAAATGTGCTTGATCTGCAGGTGAAGAGCGGCAGATGGTTTTCCCAAGAAGACGACGCGATGAATTGGAAACCGGTGGTGATCAATCAGCATCTCAGCCAAGAACTGTACGGCGCGGAAGATCCGGTGGGCAAAAGTTTCAAGCCGTGGGCTTCTGACGGCGATTGCCGCGTCATCGGCGTGGTTACGGATTTCCGCAAAAATGGCGAGTATTCCAAACTGCAGAATTATTTGTTCGAGCGCCGGAATTTAAATGATCCCCAGCAGCGGCCGCCGCGTAATCTCCTGCTTAAAGTTCGTCCCGGCACGACTGCCCTCTTCGAGGAAAAGCTGATTACAAAACTGCAAAACATTGCCCGTGACTGGTCATTTGAAATTCAGCCACTCGCGGCAATGCGCGAAACGCATCTCAAATTTTATCTTGCGATTTTAATCGGATTCAGCGTTGTCGCCCTCTCTTTGATGATCATGGTCGGCCTCGGCCTGATGGGCGTGTTGTGGCAAAATGTGACGCAACGCACGCGCGAAATCGGCCTGCGGCGCGCCAAGGGCGCGACCGCTGGAAAAATCCACACACAGATTTTGGGCGAGTTGCTAATGCTGACCTCCTTCGGACTCGCGCTGGGCACGCTAATTGTTATTCAATTTCCGTTGCTCGACTTGATCGGATTCATCAGCACGAAAGTTTTCCTGTTGGGCCTGATGGCCTCGTTGTTAATCATTTATGCAATCGCGACGTTGTGCGGTTTGTATCCGAGCTACCTGGCAACGAAAGTGCAGCCGGCGGAGGCGCTGCATTATGAATAAAACAATATCCAATGGTCAGTGTTCAGTCATCAGTGCCATACGAGACAAACTTTTTCTCAGGACGTGACACTGAATAACTGATTACTGGTCACTGAACGCTGATCACTGAGCCGTTCTTGCGCTCGCCGATTTGTTGACGCCACATAGCGTAATACAAACCTTTCAAATCCAGCAAAACTTGATGCTGGCCGGACTCAACGATCTGCCCGCGTTCCAATACGAAAATTTTATCGGCGTGCAGCACGGTCGAAAGCCGGTGCGCAATCAAGATTGTAAGGAGATTTTTTTGCCGTGAAATTTCGCGGATGGTAGCGGTGATTTCTTCCTCGGTCAGCGAGTCGAGCGAAGACGTGGCTTCATCGAACACCAGCAGATTCGGCCGCCGCAACAACGCGCGCGCAATCGAGATGCGCTGCTTTTCGCCGCCGGAGACTTTTACGCCGCCTTCGCCGATCACCGTGTCCAAGCCTTTGTCCGCGCGCGCCAGCAGGCTTTGACAAGCGGCCTTCTGTAACATTTCCAAACATTCGGCATCCGAAGCTTTGGGGTTGACAAATAATAAATTCTCGCGAATCGTGCCGGAAAAGAGCTGCGTATCCTGGGTCACAAAACCGATGCGTTCGCGCAGTTGGTCGAGATTGATGGTGGTGCTCGGCTGGCCGTTGTATAAAATGCGGCCTTGCTCCGGCGGGTAAAGTCCAACCAGCAATTTGACCAGCGTCGTCTTTCCTGAACCGGAAGGCCCGACAAACGCGATGGTCTCTCCCAGCTTCGTTTCAAACGAAATTTTCTCCAGCGCGTGGTTTGCCGCCGATTGATGCTTGAAGCTCACCGCCTCGAATGCCAACGTGCCGATAGCAGCGAGTGAAACCGGCGTGACCGGCTTCGGCTCCTTGGGGGTGTTCAAAATATCGGAAAAATTCTTGAGCGAAACTTCCGCCTCGCGATAAATATTGATGACGTTGCCCAACTCCTGCAACGGCCCAAAGATGAAGAACGAATAAATGAACAACGAAAAGAATTGGCCGACCGTGATCTCCTGCGCGAAAATCAAATACAGCATGAGAAACAAAATACTCGTTCGCAAGAAATTCACCGCCGTACCCTGCACAAAACTCAAGCTGCGCAGATAGCGCACTTTCTTGAGTTCTAATTGCAAAATTTTCCCCGTTGTCGCATTCAGCCGCTCGATTTCCTGCTGCGCCAGCCCGAGACTTTTCACCAGTTCGATGTTTCGCAACGATTCGGTGGTGGCGCCGGCCAGCGCCGTGGTTTCCGCGACGATCACTTTCTGAATCGTTTTGATTTTTTTGCTGAGCACCCAACTGAGAATTCCCAGCAGCGGCACCGTGAGAAAATACACCGGCGCGATGAGCCAGTGCACACTGAAAGCATAGACCATGACAAAGATAAGGCCGACCAAAGAGAAGAATAGAATGTTGATGGACGCTGAAACCAAACGTTCGACGTCGGTTCTTACTTTCTGCAATTTGCCGAGTGTTTCGCCGCTGCGCTGATCTTCAAAGACCTGATACGGTAATTCCAGCGAGTGCCGCAGTCCGTCCGAATAAAGCTGCGCGCCCAGCCTTTGTGTGATCACGTTGATAAAATAATCCTGAAAATTTTTCGCCACGCGCGAGACAAAGGCCACGCCCACGGCTGCCGCCAACAACAGCGTGACGCCTTTAAAAAATTCGGCGCGCGTATATTTTTCAAATTTGGTCGCATACTCGTCGATGACATGTCGGAAAATCAGCGGATCGAGCAAAGAAAAAATCTGGTTGATCGCCGCCAACGTCAAAGCCAATGCAATCAGCTTCCAATATTGTTTGAGATAGGAAAAAAGCAATTTCATGAACTTGCTCCCGTGGACACGCTTTGAATGGAAGAACGAGGTAATTTGATATTTACTGCTGAATTACAAAATAATAAAACTGCTGATTAAATCCAACAAATGAAACATTTGTTTCTGCACGCCGGTCAAAAAGCTAATCATCAAGCAATATTTTTTGCACGGAGAAAATAAATGCTGCTCACAATCAAAAACCTTTCGAAGACGTATGCCAATGGCGTGCAGGCGCTGCGCGAGGTTTCATTGGAAATTCCAACCGGCATGTTCGGTTTGCTAGGGCCAAACGGCGCCGGCAAATCGACGTTGATGCGAATTTTGGCGACGTTGCAGGAAGCCGATTCGGGCACCGTCACGCTGGGCAATCTCGACGTGTTGAAACAAAAAGACGAGGTGCGCAAGATGCTCGGCTATTTGCCGCAGGAATTTGGTTTTTATCCGAAAGTCCGCGCGCAGGTTTTACTCGATCATTTTGCAACTTTGAAGGGCGTCGTTAATGCGAAAGAGCGCAAAGAACTCGTCGAAGCTCTGTTGCAACGCGTGAATTTGTGGGACGCGCGTCAACGCAAGCTCGGCGAATTTTCCGGCGGCATGCGGCAACGCTTTGGCATCGCGCAAATTTTATTGAGCGATCCCAAACTCATCATTGTGGACGAGCCGACCGCCGGCCTCGACCCCGCCGAACGCAATCGTTTTCTTAATTTGTTGAGCGAAATTGGTGAAAACGTTGTAGTGATTCTCTCGACCCATATTGTGGATGACGTCAGCGATTTGTGCAGCAACATGGCGATTATAAATAGAGGACAAATCCTGCTATCAGGCGAACCAGCGCAAGTCATCAAGGCCATCGACGGTAAAATTTGGCAAAAGAAAATTACGAAGGCCGAGTTGCCGCAATACGAATCTGCGCATCAAGTTATTTCCACGCGACTCGTCGGTGGAAAAACGATCATTAATATACATTCTGAGGTTCAACCGGATGTTTCATTTGCGCCGGCGGATACGAGGCTTGAAGATGCATACTTTCATCAATTGACGAAAGCAGCTTGATATTTAAAAACACAAATGAAAGTAATCCGTGAAAATCCGTCCAATCCGCGTCCTCCGCGTTCAAAGCTCTTAAAGGCCCACTATGTTCTCGGCAATTTATAAATTCGAATTCAACTACAATCTCAAGCGCATGGCGCCGTACGTTTTTTTCGCGCTGGTGGGATTTCAGGCTTACCTCGATGCGAGCAATATCAATCCCAACCACACTTACATTTCCGTTCACGGCCAAGTCGCGCACAATGCGCCGGCAACGATTGCCAATCTGTTGCTATTCATGAGTATTTTCGGCGGAATTTTCACCATCATTTTTGCGGCGACGCCGGTGGTGCGTGATTTTGAAAACAAAATTCACGAGTTTTATTTTTCCTCGCCCATCACCAAATTGGGCTATCTCGCCGGCCGCTTCGGCGGCGGCCTCACCGTCGTGGCGTTGATTTTTCTCGGCGGCATGCTGGGTTATCTCATCGGTTGCTTGACGCTCGAAGCGCGTTACATCGGCCCGTTTCGGGTGTTGGCTTTTCTGCAACCATTTCTGCTTTTCTTGATTCCGAATCTGTTGTTGATGGGCGTTGTCTTTTTTGCGCTCGCGGCGTTGACGCGCAACATGATCGCCACGTATGTTTCCGGCATTGCCAGCTTGGTCGGGTATCTCTCGTTGCAAGATAGTTTCGCGCAGGCGAAGAATCAGCAACTCATGGCCTGGCTCGACCCCTTCGGATTCAGCGCGCTGGCATTGGTTAAAAAGTATTGGACGGTGGCAGAGCTTAACGCGAATTTGATCCCGTTGGATGGCGTGGTTTTGTACAACCGGCTCCTCTGGCTCGCGGTGGCGGCGCTGGTCTTTGCTGGTTTGTATTTTAAATTTCAATTCGCCCAGCAAAACGACAGCCGTCGTAAAAAGCAAATCCGCGAAGCCACGGAAATCGAATATAAAGGCATTCGCCAACTGGCGCAACTGCCGAGTGTGGCGCGAAGTTTTAAGCTCTCGGCGAATTTGCAAAAACTCTGGGCGCTCGTCAAATTAGAAGCACGACGCATTGTGTTGCACCCGGCTTTTTTTATTTTGACCATCTTGGCGGCGCGCCAGGCCTATCATAATTTCGTCGAAAATGTGAGCGTCAACGGCAGCAATGTGTATCCGTTCACTTCATGGTATTTGCAATTCTCGGTCGATTTGATCGGCTACATGACCGCCATCACCATCTTTTTCGCGTCGGTATTGGTTTGGCGCGAGCGCGATAATAAATCCGAAGAAATTTATGACGCCATTGCCGTGCCGGACTGGCTGCTCTTTGCCGCCAAATTTGTCACGCTGATCTCAATTCAAACTGTTTTTACTTTCGCCGTTTTGCTGACCGGGCTTTTTGCGCAGGGCGTTATTTTCGGCTACACGGATTTCGAATTGCCGCTGTATTGCAAAGCTTTGCTCGGCATCGAATTGATCAATTACTGGCATCTCGCCATTGTGGCGCTACTCATTCAAACATTGGTGAGCAATAAATATGTCGGCATCTCTCTGACCGCGGCATATTTCATCGTTGACTTTTTGTTGTTTTCCGGTTTGGAATTGACCAGCTATCTGCAGCGATTCGGCCTGACACCAGAATATATTTATTCGAACCTGAATGGTTTCGGGCATTATGCCAAACCAATTTTGTGGTATCGCTTGTACTGGGCGTTCGGTGCGATCATTCTTTTGATCGCTAGCGATCTGCTTTGGCGGCGCGGGCAGGAGCTTCGTTTGAAACTGCGTTGGCGCGCGGCGAGGCAAAGATTGACCCGCAAACATGTTCTCGGTTTGGGCCTCACGCTAATCGGCTTTATGTTTATGGGCGGATTCATTTATTACAACAATCATATTTTGAATACGTATGTCACCACAAATTTGCGTCAACAGCAAAGCGCTGATTTTGAAAAAAGATATGGCCGTTACGCCAAATCACCTCAACCGTCGATCACGCATGTGAACTTACAAGTTGAGCTTTTTCCGGCTCGAGGTGATGCGGCCATCAAAGGAAGCTATTGGGTCACCAATAAAACCAACGTCGCTGTCGACAGTGTACATTTGTGGCTGGCGCCGGATCGCGTCACGACGATCAAACAACTGTCTTTGCAGCGCCCGGCGCAATTGGCCACATGCGACGCCGAGTTGGGGTATTATATTTTTGCGTTGCAAGCGCCGTTGTTGCCGGATGATAGCACTCAGATTGTGTTTGATCTCGAAGCCAGCGCACGCGGCTTTACGGAGAATAACCCTCGCAACGAGGTCGTCGAGAACGGCTCCTATTTGACGAATTTTCCATTTGCGCGGCCACTTTATTTTCCCGCTATTGGTTACAGCAGGTGGGGTGAAATTCGGGACAACGCCACTCGCACGAAATACGGTTTGCCCGAGAAGAAGATGCTGCCGGCGTTGGAAGATAGTCTGGCACGGCAAAAGAGTTTTTTGGATTGGGCAACTTTTGATTGTATCGTGAGCACGGACCAAAACCAAACAGCGGTTGCCACCGGCGAACTGATGAAATCGTGGCAAGAGAACAACCGCAATTTTTATCACTATCGCGTCGATACCGTTATGAATAACGCCTTCGTTATTCTTTCGGGAAAGTATGAAGTTGTGCGTGACCGGCACAAGGAAGTAACAATTGAAATCTATTACGACCAAAAGCATTCTTACAATATTGACCGCATGATTGCCGGCGTCAAGACGGCGTTTGATTATTGCACGGAAAATTTCAGCCCATATCCGTACAAAACGGTGCGCATTGTGGAAGTACCGGATTACGGCATTATCGGAGGCACGGCCCGTTCGCAACCGACAGTGTTCACATGGACGGAGAACGGCGGGTTTATCAGCAACCTCGAAGATTCGACCGTCATTGACGTTGTCTTCAACACGACGACGCACGAGATGGCGCATCAATGGTGGGGCCACATCGTGAAGGCTGCCGAGACGGAAGGCGCGGCTGTGCTGGCGGAAACGATGGCGCAATGGGTGCGGGCGATGTGCATGCAGCAAAAATATGGCGCGGAAAAGATGCACCGCTTTCGGCAAAACGAAATGGAGGATTATCTTTCGTCGCGCGCGCGGCAGCAAGTGGATGAGCCGCCGCTGCTGCGTTCTGGCACGCAGGCCTATCTCAATTACGACAAAGGCACGCTGGTGATGTACACGCTACAGGATTATATCGGTGAGGCGCGCGTGAACGCCGCGTTGCGAAAGCTCGTTGACCAATTCGGTTTCAAAGAGGCGCCATATCCGACCACGGTTGATTTGATTGCCGCCCTGCGCGAGGTGACGCCGGATTCGCTGCAATTTGTCATCACCGATTTGTTCGAGACCATCACGCTTTATGATAACAAAGTGGAAGAGGTAAAATGCACCATGCTGGCGAATGGCAAATTTCAGGTGAATTTAAAAACGCAAATGCGCAAGCTGCGCGCCGACGGCAAAGGCAATGAGACTGAAATTGCCATGCTGGATTATATGGATATCGGCATCTTTGGTGAGAGCGGCAGAATACTTTATCTGGCGAAACACAAAATCACGCGCAATAATAATGAATTTGTCCTCGTGGTTGCCGAAAAGCCTATTGAAGCGGGCGTTGACCCGTTTGTTAAATTGATCGATAAAAATCGCGATAACAATCGTGCCGCGGTGCAATTCGTCACGAGTGGAACAAATTGATGGTTGCATTTTGTTGATTTAAGCATTAACTTTCAGATGTCGCAATTGAAGAGCGATCACCTGCGACGCGAATTTTCTAACGCAAAAAGTGCATCGCTGTTTATTTATGGAAAGTGTTGATCAAGTCTATTTCAAGATTTTTGTTTGAGGTAAGTATGAAAATTTACGAACTAGTCATTGAGATGAAACTGTTGGAGCGTCGCTTGACGCTCTTTGAAGAAAAATACGGTATTCTCAGTGAAGATTTTTATGCGGCGTTGATGGCGGGCAAGTTGGAGCGTTACGACGCTTATGATGAGACTCGCGCCGATTTCAGCCGCTGGAAGGGGCTTTATGAAACTTGGCAGCGCCGCAAACAAGCCTATGCTAAACAAATTCAGCAAAACGATCTGGTCGAAGCTTTGCGTGTTCAACCTGCTTACTAATAATCATGTTTGAGAATGATCGACAATCCATTAAAATCGCTTGGAGGCTATAGCAGTTTTATTGCCGAGTTGCTTGATCGCTCAACTGTCGAGCGGTCGACAATCGTAGTTTGGTCTGATAGTCCCTATACGGGAATTGCCGAGGGCGAAGTTTTTCTTGCAAATGGTCTGCGGTTACGAATGAGAGAGGAACTTGATTTTGATGCCGGATTAATTACCTCGTACGGCTACGAAGTTTATCAGCAAAGCCAAAAGTTATTTTGGTACGATGATTTTCCCCACCCCAATGATCCGGCTCTGGCATCCACATTTCCACATCACAAACATATTCCTCCAGATATCAAGCATCACCGTATTCCGGCGCCCAATATAAGTTTTAAACATCCGAACCTATCTTGGTTGCTTAAAGAGATTGAGGCGTTCGTCGAAAACACTGGTGAATAACATGAGCACATCCCTCCTCATCGTCGACGACGACTTCTCCGTTTCCACTTCCTTGTCGCTTTTATTAAAACAAGCCGGTTATTCGCCTCAAACCGCTGCCAATCCCACCGAAGCGCTGGAAAAGTTAGGGCGAGGGAATTTTGCGCTGGTGTTGCAGGATATGAATTTTTCGCGCAAAACCACCGGTGAAGAAGGATTGGAATTGCTCAAGAATATTAAAGCGCAAAAGCCGCAGCTTCCGATTATCCTCATGACGGCGTGGGGTTCCATCGCATTGGCCGTCAAAGGCGTGCAGGCGGGCGCAGCGGATTTCATCACCAAGCCGTGGAGCAACGAGCAGCTTTTACAGGCGGTGAAAACCGCGCTGGGATTGGCCGCCGTTAAATCTTCATCTACGGAAATGAGTTTGACTCGTGAACAGCTTGACACGCGCTATGATTTTCGCAACCTCATCGGCAGCGATGCCAAATTTCTCCAAATCCTCGAAGTGATTGGCCGCGTCAGCCCGACCGATGCCTCGGTGTTAATTACCGGCGAGAGCGGCACGGGTAAAGAGTTAATTGCCGAAGCAATTCATCACAACAGCAGCCGCAAAAATGCGCCGTTCGTGAAAGTCAACCTCGGCGGCGTTGCGGCCACCCTGTTTGAAAGCGAGATGTTCGGCCATGTGAAAGGCGCGTTCACCGACGCGAAATTTGATCGCAAAGGCCGATTCGAACTCGCGAATGGCGGCACTATCTTTCTCGATGAAATCGGCGATCTCGATTTGAGCTGTCAGGTCAAATTGCTGCGCGTGCTGCAAGATCGGACTTATGAAACGCTCGGTTCCAGCGTGAGCCGCAGCGTTGACGTGCGCGTGATTTCCGCGACCAATCGCAATTTGCTGGAAATGATCGAGCGGGGGGAATTTCGCGAAGATCTGCTGTATCGCTTGAATTTGATCGCGATTCATTTGCCGGCGTTGCGCGAGCGCCGCAACGATCTGCCGTTGTTGGCCCAACAATTTTTGCAGAATATCGGCCATGTCTATCGCCGTAACAATTTGAGCCTGCGTGATTCGGCCATCAAATGGCTGCAAGCTTTCACGTGGCCGGGCAATATCCGTCAATTGAAGCAGGTGATCGAGCGCACGGTTTTAATGAGCAACAAAGACCTGCTCGAGGTCGACGACTTCGCGCGGGCAATGCAAATGCAAGGGGACGGTGGCAGCAAAGACGGGCTGCCCACAGTCGGCAGCATGACGCTGGATGAAATGGAAAAGGCGATGATCATCAAAGCGATGCAGCAACATGAAAACAACATTACGAGAGTCGCCGAAGCGCTGGGGTTGAGCCGCGCCGCGCTGTATCGGAGATTTGAAAAGTATGGAATTGAAGTGTAAAAGCGAAGTTCAACTTCACCTTGCTTTCATTTAGCCGGATTTTCCTGTGAGCCTACGCCACAAATTCATCCTTTATTTACTTTTTCTTCATCTCACCTTTGCCATTGCAGCGATTTTTTTGTTGTGGGAAAATCGTATCTGGCTATTAGCCGTCGAAGCGTTTTTTGCCCTCTCATTTATTCTCGCCCTCAGGTTGTTTCGCGCGCTTTTCCAGCCGCTCGATCTGGTTATGACTGGCGTGGAGTTCATCAAAGACAAAGACTTTACCTCCAAATTCAATGAAGTCGGCCAGCCGGAAATGGACCAGCTCATCGGCGTTTACAACCGGATGATCGACCAACTGCGCGACGAGCGTACGCGCGTGCAGGAGCAGCATTATTTCATGGAAAAAATTTTGCGCGTTTCGCCCTCGGGAATCATCACGTTTGATTTTGACGAGAAAATTCTGTTGGTGAATCCCAGCGCGGCGTTGATGTTACAAGTTGTACCGAAAGATTTAACCGGCAAAAAACTTGCAGACTTGCACACGCCGATAGCCGAGGCCTTGCACCAACTCAAAATCGGCGAGGCGCAAGTGATTCCGTTTCAAGGCCGGCGCCGGGTGAAATGTCAAAAAACGCAGTATCTCGATCGCGGTTTCACGCGCCATTTTATTTTGCTGGAAGAGTTGACGGAGGAGTTGCGGCGCTCCGAAAAAGCGGCTTATGAAAAGTTGATTCGCATGATGTCGCACGAGGTGAACAACTCCATTGGCGCAGTCAATTCGTTGCTGCATTCTTTTTTAAATTACAAAGCCCAATTGCGCGCCGATGATCGCAATGATTATGAAACTGCGCTGCAAGTCGCTATCGCTCGCACCGAGCATTTGAATGCGTTTATGAAAAGTTTCGCGGAGGTGGTCCGATTGCCGCTGCCACAACGCCAACCCTGCGATTTGCACGAATTGTTGCGCAATATCGCGCTGCTCCTGAGTGCCGAAAGCCGAAAACGAAATATTGTTTGGAAATGGGAAATCGCCGCGCCGCCGGAGCCGGTGCTGATGGACAAAAATCAAATGGAGCAAGTTTTTGTCAACATCTGCAAAAACGCGCTAGAGGCGATTGGCGAAAACGGCGCTATTACCGTGCGGATGGGCAAGAAGGGAGGAAGGAATTTTGTGATCATCGAAGACACCGGCGCCGGCCTCACGCCGGAAGTTCGCGCGCATTTGTTCACGCCTTTTTTCAGCACCAAAGAAAACGGGCAGGGCATCGGGCTGACGATGATTCAGGAAATTCTCAGCCAGCATAAGTTTGAGTTTTCTCTTGATAGCCAAATAGGGAGTCCGACGCAGTTTGTTATATATTTTTGACGCAACACTTCTTACGCATCCCTTTAACGCACTCAATTACCTTTTAAAATCTGAAGCCGCGGCATTTAAACGAATCTTGTTGTATATGTTCAATGCTAAAAATTTAGCACTTTTCCCTTGACTTTTTCGCCGCCGCTTGCTATATTTTTAGCATAATGCTAAAAATATAGCATCTTTTTGCAACCTTCTGCCGTATATAACCGTCTATTAAAAGGCTATGATGATTACGAAAACCCCCCATGTGAATTTAAGCCGCCGTGAGCGTCAAATTATGGACGCGATTTATCAGCTCGGGCGGGCGACCGCGGTCGAGGTAATGGAGAGATTACCCGATCCGCCGAGCTATTCGGCAGTGCGGGCAATGCTGCGCTTGCTGGAAGAGAAAGGGCATCTCGAACACGAACAGGACGGCCCGCGCTACATTTATAAACCGACGCTGGCGCACGACAAGGCCCAGCGTTCCGCTTTGAAACATCTGGTTGATACTTTCTTCGAAGGTTCAGCGGAACAAGCCGTCGCGGCTTTGTTGGACTTGTCAAAAACAAAACTTTCCGAGGAAGAATT
>CAYUVM010000046.1:0-13804 GCA_964447935.1 uncultured Cytophagia bacterium
AAAGAGCGGCAGCAACAACATCGTCACCGGAAACATTTGCGTCGCAATCAGTGCGATCATACCGGCCTCGCGTCCAACAAACTTGTACCGCGAAAATGCATAGCCGGCGGTGCTCGCCAACGCGACACCAACCACCGTCACCATAAACGAGACGAGGCTGCTGTTCAATAACCAGCGGAAAAAAGGTTTCTCATAAAATATGGTGCGATACGCGTCAAACGTGGCGTTCGCCGGAATCGGACTGAGGTCGGTGGTCCACAACATATTACCGGGGCGCAGCGAGATGCCGAAAACGAGCAAAATCGGGAACACTGTAATAACCGTGACGACAATGAGCACGGTATAAATGACGATGTACTTCCAAAGTGGCGTCGTTTTTTCAAAGCGGGCCATCAATAAACTCCTTCGGTTGCACGTGTGCGCCGGATAAAATTAATACTGAAAAGCAATAGAATGCTGAAAATAACGATCGACAACGCCGCGCCGTACCCGTAGCTGTAATAATTGAATACTTGCCGGTAAACAAATGAGACTAAAATATGCGTCGAGTCTGCGGGCTTGCCGCCATCGCTCACGAGCCAGATGACATTAAAATTGTTGAACGTCCAAATCACTCCGAGTGAAATCGCTGGCACCATCACCGGCTTGAGCAGCGGCGCGGTGATCGTCCAGAATTGCCGCCACGGTTTGGCGCCGTCGACGTCCGCGGCTTCATACAACTCTTTCGGAATCGATTGCAGGCCGCCGAGGGCGATCACCATCATAAATGGAAAACCCAGCCAGATGTTCGTGATGGTCGCCGCGGCAAAGGCGCCGACTGGATCAGAGAGCCATTGAATCGGGGGCAAATTGAAAACGTTTTTCAACAGCAGATTAATGTAACCGTATTCGTAATTAAACATGCCGCGCCAGGTGAGGGCGGTGATGTATTGCGGCACGGCCCACGGCAAGATAAGCAGCGTGCGGAAAATCGCGCGGCCGGGCAGCGGCCGGTTCAGCAGCAGCGCCAGCGAAACGCCGATGAGGACGTGAAAAAAGACGTTGATGAACGTCCAGCCGAGGGTTTTAAAAAACAGCAGATAAAAAATTTTCTCGCGAAAGACGCGCAGATATTGATCCAAGCCGATCAATGTCCAATCGCGAAAATGGCCGAGACTCATATTAGAAAACGAGATCACCACGTTGTAAACGAACGGGTAGATCACGACAAATCCCAGTACGAGAAAAGACGGGATGATGTAAATATAGGCTAACTTGTTCTCGCGGAGATGAGCCGCGAATTGTGCCAGGTTCAAATTTTTCCTCCTCCGGCTCACCAACAAAACGACTTATCAACTAAACAGAATGAAAAATAGTTACACAATTTTTATGAAAATTGCAATAAATATTATCGCTGATACTTCACGCCGGCTTGCGGGCATTCTTGGCGCAGCGGGCATTTCGAGCACCACGGACTCACCGGCTGGCAGAGGTTCTGTCCAAACGTCACCAGCCAATCATTGAGCGGAATCCAATAACGGCGTGGCAAAATTTGGCGCAACGCCATTTCGGTTTTTTCCGGTGTTTGCGTTTGCACCCAGCCGAGACGATTGGAGATACGATGCACGTGGATATCGACGCAGATGCCGGGCTTGTTGTAGGCAACGGTGATCACCAGATTCGCCGTTTTGCGGCCGACACCTTTCAACTGCAAAAGCGCCTCGAGCGTGTCCGGTACGCGGCCGTCATATTGCGCAATGAGGGTGCGGGCAATCTCGGCAATTTGTTTGGCTTTGGTGCGATAAAATCCCGCCGGAAAAATCAGCTCGGCAATTTCGCTTCCGCGCAGTTTGAGCATTTGGGCCGGCGTATCGGCTCGCGCAAATAGCCGCCGGCTGGCCGCGTCGGTGACTTCATCTTTCGTGCGCAGGCTGATGAGACACGAAATCAACACGCGAAACGGATCGCGGCTCTTTTCCGCAATTTGCATCACCGCCGGTGTTTGAAACGGCCGAATCGCGCGGCGGATTTTTGCGAGGGTTTGCCCAAAAGTTAGTCGCGATGGTTTCATTTTCAATTGCGTTATGTGACCTCAGACATCGGACTCTCGACCTCGGGTCTTATTTTTCCAGAATCATGGCGTTTCGCGGTTCAAGCTGCACCGACAATTTCGAGTTGCGCAAACGGATTTTTTGGCCGGTCAATACCTCGTGAAATTGTTTGACCGTTGGCGCTTCAACCGTGAGCGCCACGTTTTGCGTTTTGTCACTCACATTAAAAATGGCCAGCACTGTGTCGTTCTCGAAATCACGCCGAAACGCATAAACGCCGGCAGCGTCATCTTTATGCAACGTCGTGATCATGCCTTGACGCAGCGCCGGATGGCGTTGGCGCAAATGTAAAACTTTTTTATAGAAATTGACCAGCTCTTGATCAAAAGCAACGGGATCGCTTTCGGTAAATTTCGTCACCGCCGCATAAGTTTCATTTTCATACTTCAATTCCGGCCACACCATCGGCTTGCGATCATCGGGATCGTCGCCGCCCCACATGCCGGCCTCGTCGCCGTAATAAATCATCGGCGCGCCAACGTAGGCCGTCATGAACGCGAGAATCATTTTTTGGGTTTTCCGATTTTCCGCATTGGGCCGGCGCGGATCATAATTCGGATTGTCACGGCAACCGGCGCGTTGATCGTAACCGCGACCGCCGGCGTTTTTGATCATGCTCGCGAGCCGGTCGGTGTCGTGGCTGCCAATCAGCACTTGCATGATGTGATTCGTCGCGTCGCTGTAATTGGCGCGGATTTTACTCAACTCGGCGTCGAAACGGGTCACATTCCATTTCTCTTCCCCGCCGATGAAAAAATTGCGCATCGCATACGCCACCGGATAATTCATCACTGCGTCGTAACGATCACCTTTGAGCCACTCCGGCGCCAGCTTCCAGATTTCGCCGGTGGTGTAAGCCTCGGGGTTGAGCGAGCGCACCAGCGCGCACCACTCCTCCCAAAATTTCGGCGCCACGTCTTCGGAGACATCGAGCCGCCAGCCATCAATGCCATCGCTCGGATCGCCGTCGCCGTCCGGATCCATCCAGCGTTTGGTGATGGCAAAAATATATTCGCGCGGCTCCGGCACGATGCCGTTGTCATCTTCGCGAAACACCGGCAGCGTCCACGTGTTCCACCAGCTTTCATAGTTAAATTCATCTTTCTCTGTTTGGGGATTATCCCAACCGCGCACCACGAACCAGTCTTGGTAACGCGAGTTTTGCTGGTGCTGAATCAAATCACGAAACGCCCAGAAATCGCGGCCCACGTGATTGAACACGCCGTCGATGATCACGCGCAGATTACGGCGATGCGCTTCGGCAATGAAATGCAGAAACAGCGAATCAGCCGTTGTCCACTTCCAGGTTTTCGGATCGGCGGTTTCCGTGGCCATAATCGCTTTATCGCGCGCCGGGTTCGGGCCGAAGTTATCGTCGATATGATGATAACTCGAAGCATCATACTTGTGCAGGCTCTGCGCCTCAAAAATCGGATTGAAATAAATCGCCGTGATGCCGAGTTGTTTTAAATAATCGAGCTTTTCGATCACGCCCTGCAAATCGCCGCCGTAACGCCGGTCAAAAACGAATTTGTAAAACGGCCAGCCGGTGGCCTTTTCCCACGGTTGGGTTTTGTACCAATCCGCCGTCCACGGCGACACCTGCCAGTTGGGATAATTTTTGATGCCGGCATCGTCCGCGGCCGGATCGTTAGCCGAGTCGCCGTTGCGAAAGCGCTCGGGAAAAATTTGATACCACACCGCGCCCTGCGCCCATTGTGGGCCGGCTGGAGCAACTGCGGGTTGACTCGTCAGAATATTCGGATAAAGAAAAAGCGTGTTCAAAATTAACACGAACAGGCGTAAAAGCGGTTTACACGAGAGCATGATTATTCTCCTGAATTAAAAAAGCTTTTGAGCACGGATTGTGCGGATGACACGGATTCTCACGGATTTTTATTTTTGCTTTGTCCGCATCAATCCGCCCAATCCGTGCCATCCGCGTTCAAAAAATGACAAGGGAATTTTTATAATTTTATTCCATATTGGGGTGCTTTAGTTTTTAATGCGTGGACACATAATTAATTTTTCCCAACTGCTTGCCCGCATTCGTTTCGAGAACGTATGAATAAACGCCCGACGGCAAACCCAGCCCGTTCAAATCGACTTCGTAATCCCACGCCTCCTGAAATTCATCGACCGGCGTGGCGACGGTTTTTCCTTTTGAATTAGATAAAACCAATTTGACGAGGCTCGCCTGCGGCAGTTGATAAAAAATTTTCTGGTTCACTGGCGCAGAGCGGGCGCGGCTCGGCATCGGCGATTTGGAGGAAGTTTTAAGCGGCGCAAAACCCGGCTCGACATAATCATGATAAACATCAAACACGATATTTTTGCCGGAATAACGAATATTTTTAATGGCGATACCGGTATTTTTCATCGTCGGCGTGCTCGTGTTCGGCGTCGTGTAGGGCGTAATTTCGGTAACGCCAAAATTGCCAAAGAGATCGGAGTCGTCGCCGTTGTAAAAAATATCGCGACCGCGGCTGCTGCGGCCAATGAGGCGCGTAATCTTGCCATCGGCGGGAATAATCGTCGGCGAACCATTTGAAACACAGTACAGCAGCAAGCCGGCTCCAGGCAATCGCGAGGCCGGCTCAAATGGCGCGCTGGCTTGGCGATTTTCCAACACGAAATAATCTGCCGAGCCTTTGATGGGAATTTTGAGCGCACGCCCGCTCTGCGCCAGATTGCCCAACGAAACGTTGCGCGTGGTTTTGTCAATCACCTCATATTGCAGCCAGCCAAGCTGGTTGCGCTCAAATGCGCTCATCGCGAGGCCGGAGCCGTGCGGCGGTTTATCACCGACCCCCGACATGAGATTCCAGCGGTGCAGGCCGTTGTTGTGGCCCCAGAACCCCAGCAAATGGCCAAGCTCATGCGTCACGAGATGACGCGTATCGAAGAAAAGATAGCAATCGGTTTGGTACGTGCCGCTCGCATTCGTGATTTTGGGCCAGCCGGGCCGCGAAAAAATTTCGCCGCCGAGATTCAAACTCGCTTCGCCGGCAAAGCCAAATTTGGGGCGAGCGCGGCACAACAGCAGAATCAAATCGACGTCGCCGTTTTTATCATTGTCCAGTTTCGCCAGATTATATTCCTCGGCAAACCATTGGAGAATTTTGGTGTTGTTCTGCTGCCAACTCGCATAGCGCTCATTCTCATTGCTGCCGGTTTCGGTCAGCGGCGGGCCGGTGTAAGTCACTTCATCGCCGTACAGCCACAGATGGCCGTTGGACATTTGATAATAATAGGCCGTCAAACTCTCCGGATTTTTCGCGAGCACTTTTTTAACGTTGGCCGAATCAAACGGCGTGTCGATGAGAAATTTTCCCTTCCAATCCGGCGCGTTTTTGGTATGCGGCCATTCCGTGGTCAGTTTGCCCAACTCGAATTGATCGTCGGCCAGTTTGAAATACAGCGCTGCCATGCGAAAATTTTTACCGGGTGGTTTGGGCGGCAGGCCGGCGGGTTCTCGAGAAAAGGTTGCACGCGGGTTAAAAAACCACGCGGCTGCTTCCGGGAGATTTTCTTGGAACGATCGGCGGCTTTCTCTAAAAGTAATGTCATCGCGAGGAGTCCCGCTTTCCGGGACGACGAAGCGATCTGTCAATTCCGCAAAGGACTGCTTCGCCCCGCAAAAAACGCGGGACTCGCAGTGACAGTTTTTCGGGCTTGCGACGAGAAATCTGCTCCCCCCCAAAAAAATAATCACACCTGAAATGAAAGCGAATCTTTTTAAATTTCTATCAACCATATCGTATTGCCTCAATTTTGCACCGATTTGGTCAAAACCTCAACTCGAGCAGTTCCGAGAGATTTTTTGCTCTACCCATTGGTGTTGCAAAAAAAATTGCACGGAACAATCGGCCTCGAACTCCGTTAGGAGTGAGATGTTTATAGATGGTGCCAGTTAGAGATTCAATCAACTCCGGAGGAGTGAAATGTTTTTTCTCGAAGCGAAAAGCTATTTTATCAAAGCAGCCTAACATGTCACTCCTACGGAGTTCAAGATTTCAGAGAATCGATTTTGCTATAAACATTTCACCCCGCTAAAGCGGGGTTTGTCAGAAGCGCTCTCTCAACCATAAAAGCATTGTTTTTACGTACAGCGGACGCAAAAACACCAGTAAGCCCCATTCTCGTTGCTGATCAACTGGTTTTGCACTTCCAAAATTTTGTGGCCGCGGAGGAAGCGGTTCATTTCCTCCTGCGCGGCGCCGCTATCGCCGACGGGAATGGTGAAGAGTTTGATTTGCATGGTTATAAAATTTTTTCTGAGAATAGTTCGTAGTTTCGCCTTTAGGCGTCGGACTTTCGGCAAAAATTGAACGCCTAAAGGCGTCACTACAAACGAACTCGTTGTTGTCGCTCCATTCGTTCGGCGCTCGTCCCTCGCGCCTCACTCATTACGCTCCAAAAACTCGTCTGCTCATAGGTAAAGCCGGAACGAACTACCAACTGACTACGGGACGAACACCAAACGGAAGCCAATGTCGGAGTCCCGGTCGGCGTGGCTGTAGGGGCTACGATACGCGGAGCGGCAGTACTGCGCGCCGATGAACCAGTCGCCGCCGCGCAACACCCGGTTCGAACCGGTTTCCGGCCCCGCCGGATTTTCCACAACGCCTTGTTTCTTGCAGACCTCGTAATATTTTCCGTCATACCAATCCTGGCACCATTCATAAACATTGCCGTGCATGTCGCAAAGCCCCCACGCATTCGGTGGGTAACTGCCAACCGGCGCGGTTTTTTTCAAATACTTGCCTTGCGGAAATTTTTTGTACGGATAATTTCCATCATAGTTGGCCTGCTCCGTCGTCAAATTTTCACCAGTATTGAACGGCGTCGTGGTGCCGGCGCGACAGGCGTATTCCCACTCGGCTTCGGTGGGCAAGCGGCAGCCCAGCCAGCGGCAGAACATCACGGCTTCATACCAGTTCACATAAATCGCCGGCTGGTTGTCTTCGTCCGAATATTGATCGCGCCGCGAGCGATGGTTCGGGTCAAACTTCTCGTACAATGCGTTGGTGATCTGATACCGGCTGATCAAAAAATCGTTTATTTTAACTTGATGCTGGGTTTCGTCATCCCTTCTTTCCGCTTCATTTTTCGGGCTGCCCATTTTGAACGTCCCCGCTGCAATTTGCACCATGTCTTTGGCCAAATATTGCTGATAACGTTGCCGCGCGCCTTCGTCCAGTTTTTGGCGAACAATGTCTATGGCGCCGGGCATCTCTTTTCTCTCGTCGAGAATCTGCGCGCCCCAATAGATCACTTCGCCGTTGGTTTCCCAGCGAAACAGCTCACGCAACGTTTCCACGATTTTGTCAGGCTCGGATATTTTTTCGGGCAAGCCTTTCACCAGCTCGACGCGTTCTTCCACTTTGGCTTGATGCAATAAATTCCGGATGAGGTCGGGTTCCACCACTTTGTCCATGTCCGGATAGCAACGCAGCGCTAGGGCCCGGTCTTTCTCCCAAAGCTGTTGGATAAACTTGGTGCCTTCCTCGGTGGTTTTAATTTGCGCGGCATACAGGCGAATCGGCTCTTCCCAGCGGGCTTGGCTGGCGCGGCTCAATATGGCTGCGGGCGCGGTCTCGCGCATTTTGCAAGCGACATAATACTCGTAAAAGGTCCGATGCACAAACAGGTGATGATCATCGCTTTTTTGCAGCAAGCCGCTGTTCTCGCGAATTTCCTGCAGCACTTTTTCCTCGTTGTGCTGTTGTTGCAGCGCGGCCAGGGTTTGCGCCACCTGTTCGATCAAGGGCGCATAAGGAAATTCTTCCATTTCCTTGCCAAAAAAGTGATGCGCCAAATCTTCGAGCACCCGTTCCTTCAACCGCCGGGTGAAGCCGTTCACTTTGTCCACTTGCTTTTCATCGTAAAGGGTCAATAAGGTGACGGCGCATTTTTCATAAAGCTCCAACCGGCGCTGCGGCAAACTGCGATCCTTTGCAAAAATAAAGCAGATGATGGAGAGCAAAAACGGATTCTGCGCCAACTCATGAATCCGGCGGTTGGCGGCAATGCGGCCGGCAAGGTCGGTTTTTTCATCGAACCATTTGTCGACGAAGTTGGCAATTTCCGCCGGCGGCAATTGGTCGATTTCAAAAATGCGGTACGGCACTTCGTGGCTTTGAAACCCGGCCTTGCGCGAGGTGATAATCACCCGGCACTCTTTATGGCCGGCAATAAAAGCCCGCAGGCGCTCAGTGACCGAGTTATATTTTTCCCGGCTCACTTCGTCCAGACCGTCTAACAAGATCAATGCCTGTTGTTCGTGAATGGCATTTTGCGCCGCGTGTTGCATGGTGGCGCCGGGGATATAATTTTCCACCGCCGCGAGCAGAAACGTTTCCAGCGGCTTGTCGGTTTTGCAAAAATCCGACAGCTTCACGAATATGGGAAAAAGCGCCGCGTTTTTTTTGCTTTCCCGCAGCGCCAGGTAATGCAGCATGGTGGTTTTGCCCATGCCCGGCTCGCGCAAAACCACGGCGACTTTGTCGGGAAGATCAACCAGGACTTCGGCTTTGAGCGAGCGCGCCGCCAATTTTTCAATCACCTCGTCCTGCCGCCGGTCAAAGCGGGATTCCGGATCGACATGCACGGTCAAGGGAATGTAAATGCTGTCCATCGCAAAACGGCGCTTAAAACCGATCATCGTCAGCGTCGCATATTTTTCCGCCAGGGCTTGCTGGTACATCGTCACCGGATCCTCGCCCGGTTTCAAGGCTTCCTTTTTCAAATTGGGCTGGTGCTCCGCCAGCCAGTTGCCGAGGTCACTGCTGATATTATATTGCAAATGGAGCGGTTCTCTAAAAATTCCCCGCACATGCTCTTTGGCAATTTGGCTTTTGAACCGCTTTAATTTTTTTGCAGCAGAACCGGCCTCAATAAATTTTGGTTTCCAGTCGAAATCTTCGTCCACAAAATAGCACAGGCAGGGAAGGCCCAATTTTTTGGCATGTTGATATTCCTGCTCGGTAATGGAAATCGCCGCGCCGTCCGGCACGTGGCCGTAACGCCAGGCATAAATGCCGATGAGCAGATCGCACTTTTCCACCAACTCGAGGCAAGCTCTGGTCGGTTCCTCATCGCGCGCGCCGAGGTATTCCATGCCCTCATACTTTTGGCGCTGGTCATTAATGGCTTTCTCCGCGGCTTTGCGGTAGTCGATTAAATCAATGTACGTCGAGCTGACGAAAATGCGAAATAACTCGTTTTTCATTTTATACCCATTATTTGTTCGTCGTCGCGCCTTATGAATTTTAACGTTCAAATTCGGTAATCTTTCGTAGTCCCCGCCCCTTGTGAGCGGCTGTCAGAGTCACGAAATTCGCGGTTACAACATTGCCCCACCAGGGGCAGGACTACAATTTATTACCGATTTTGATTGCCAAATTCCTTCAGGCGCAGAGCGTGTGCCCCTGAAGGGGCGACTACAAACGGCTACTAAAGGCCGCGCATTTCTTTGATCTTTTGCTCGGCGACGTCCTGCATTTGCTTGGCCGCCTGCTCCGGCGTGAGCTGGCCGTTGAGAATACTTTGATAGGCCGGGCGCATCGCATCCCAAATCACGCGCATTTCGGTGTTGATCGGCATCGGCCGGCCGACGGTGATTTGATCTTGCGAGGCTTTTAAAATGGGATCGTGCGCAAACAGGGAATCGGCGCGCGCTTCCAAACGCGAGGGGATGGCTTTGAGGGCGCGGGTGTATTCCAGCTCGTTATCCGGGCGCGTGAGAAAACGCAGCAAATGCAAAACGCGCTCGCGGCGCGCGGCGTCGAGAGCATTGTTCAAACAAAAACCGGTGGGGGAAACCATCGGCGCCGGCCATTTGCCGGTGGCCGAAACCAGCGGGATGCGCGCCAGACCAATGTCCACCCCGGCGTCGAGATAACCGCCCCAACTCCACGGGCCGTTGATGATCATTGCCGCATTTTGCTGCTTGAACCATTGATTCGCCAGATCATAATCGCATTCCGGCGGAATAATTTTTTTCGCGCGCAGTTCGTTGATGAATTTCGAAGCATTGATGGTCGCGGCGTTATCCAGCGTCGGGCGCGCGTTGTCATCCATCACCCAGCCGCCGTAGCCGCCGAGAAACGGAATGAAGAAAAACGGCTCGATAAAATTCCACACCAGCGCATATTGATCGGGCCGACCGTCGCCATTGGTGTCCTTTGTCAACGCCTTGCCCATTTCCATCAATTCGTCAGTGGTTTGCGGCGGGTTCGCGATGAATTTTTTATTGTACACCAGCGTCAAATGATTGCCGATGCGGTCGGCGAGCATGTAAAGACGCCCTTTGAAACGCACCACCCCCATCGGGTCAAATTGCGCCAGTTCGGCATTGGAAAAAAACGCATCCATCGGTTGAATGATGTTCATGTCAAAAAACGGACCGACCATGTCCGCCGGGCCGTAAACCAGATCGGGACCGCTGCCGCCGAGCGCGGCAACGATGAAATTGCTCCGCAACTCTTCGGTCTCGTAATAAATATGCACCGCGCGTTGAATCGTGTGTTGTTGCATGTATTCATCCAACGCCTCTCCGTCTTGCAAATGACGTTTGAGATCCGCAGGCCGCGGATTGCTGCGAATCAGCGCGTCGAACTCGGCAGGGTTCTGCAAATTCTCGCGAATCACGCGTTCGAGGCCGGGATTGAGTTCGAGCATGTATTTTCCCAACAGGCCGTCCAGCACGACGCGGCCGGGCGCAAAGTCCTGCGTCCAGATAATCAGTTCATTCGGATCGCGGCCGGACTGGCCGGTGGCGAGCAAAAACACCGTGAGTACGAGAAACACGGCGAGAATGGCGACGGTCAAACGTTGCATAAGGGGTTCCTTTTACCGCGAGAAAAAAACTTAAGGCGTAAAACGTAAATTTAAATGTGCAAAATAATACTATTCGACTGTAGAGACATTTGCCCTGAATTATTCATAAAACCTAAACCACAAAGGCACCAAGACACGAAGCGTGAAAGTTTATCAAGCTTTGAAAAAAACAACTGCGCTTTGGCAGTCACGCTGACAATCGTTTTATAAAATTAAAACTTGGTGCCTTCGGGTCTTGGTGGTGATGACTACTTCAGGTTGTATCGCTGGTTTTCATATTGTTTTCCCGAAGCTCGGGAAGCAGCGCGAAAGCTGTTTGCAAACGCAAATAATAAGTAATCGAGCTGGCGCGCCAGGCGTAATGGCTCAAACTCGCTAAAATAATGCCGGCGAGAAAAACTGTTGCCGCGGCGGCGTAATGAGCCGGCGGCGTCAGGTGCAGGCGGGTCAAAATAAACGCCGCGCCGCAGATCGCCAGCAGAGCGAAATTAATGATCGAGCTCCGCATAATGCGCAGCCGGCTGCGGAGATAATCCAAATCCGTGGAAAGATAGGGCGATTGGGCCAGAATACTCATTCGCAAGGAGGCGAACAATTGCGCCGCGCTTTCGCCGAGCACGCCGCGGCGAATCCGGTGATCGGCGCCGGCGAGCAACGTATCGCTCACGCGATCCATAATGATGCCGATGACATAGGTGAGCGCCGCGAGCGGAATCGCAATGGCCAACTGATTGAAAATGGAGAAATCGATCCAGCCGTATCCAAACAGGCAAAAGATCAACAGCGCAATCCAAGCGAGGGTTTCAATGCCGATAATCAACAACTCGGCAAAGACGTTGGTGGTAGCCACGAGAAATGAGAAATGTTGTTAAACCAAAATATTTTTGACCGCAATTTACCTTTGAGAAGATAGCGGGTCGGAGGGAAAAACGCAAGCGGGATGTTTGCTCAAGGCTGGTATTTTGTAGAGAGCGGGACTGACAAGAATTACAATCAAAGTGCAAAGCTTTAACTCCACCAAGCTAAAGCTTTGCACTCTCAATGCCGTTACAACCGGCCCAACCATTCCTGCGCTTTGGCAACAAATTCGCTGTTGGGAAAATCTGCAATCAGGCGAGTGAAGGCTTCGCGGGCTTCAGTCTTTTGATTCATTTGAACATACGAGCGGCCCAGCATGAGCAGCGCGTCGTCGCGCTTGAGAGAATTGGGATAGTTCTGCACGCGCGCGAAGGCATTCACGGCTTCGCGATAGTTGCCGGCGCCAAAGTGCGATTCACCAATCCAATAGACGCAATTGCTCACGCGCGGATGATCGGGGAATTGCGCGACAATGCCGTTAAACTGATCGATCGCTTCGGTGTAGCGTTTGCCGTAAAATTTGCTCAAAGCTTCTTCATAGCCGCGCGAAAAGCTGGCGGAATTCATCGGCGCGGAGGCCAACTGCGTTTGCATGGAGTTGACGCTTTGCTCCTTCTCGGCAACGGCGGTGCGCAGGGTATTGATCTCGCCATCTTTCTGGTTGATCTCCTGATTCAGCTCGTCCATCTTTGATTTCAGGCGGACATACTCCTGCATGTCTTGCTGCGGTTGTTGCGCCGCCGATTCCATTTGATCGATACGTTCTTGAAAATCCGTGGTCGCGTTTTCTTCAATCGGCGTTTGCTCGGCGACCATATCGCCAGTGCTTTTGCCGCCAAAGAAAAGGGTAAATCCGGCCATCCCGGAGATGATGGCGTCTTTGGCCTTGTTGGTGGTACGGCCATCCAGGCTATCGCTGCCGGTAATACGAAAACTGCCGCCGAGATCAAGCGCCGCGCGTGAACCCAGCATCAGGCGAAAGCCGAGATTCGGGCCAAATGCGAATGTGTTGTAGCTTTTTTTGCTTTTGAACGAAACCCCGTTCACTTTGCCAGTCGCTTTAAAATTGACGCCGCCGAAACCAAAACCGATGTACGGGCGGAATCCGCCGGAAGCAATTTCATAATCCAATAACAAATCGCCACGCAACGCATTGGTGGTAAATTTCGTCGCCATGGTTTGCGTACCAATTGTGATATTGGCCGTAAAGGGAAGTTGACTGTAACTGCCTAACAAGGACAGACCCAGGTGAGAATTAAATCGCCGGGTGAGAAAACCTGTGCCCCCAATGCCAAAGCTGGTTTTCTTTACATCACCGTATAATGAATTGATGGTCGGGCCGACGCCCAATCCCCAGCGCGCTTGTGCCAGCGCTTTGGTGCTAAACCAACTGGTGTTCATTCCGGCGAGCACCACCAGAATGATGAGAGAAAAACGTTGCCGTTTCATACTACACTCCTCTAAAGAGCTTCCATGCCCCTTGGGGGCGTTCGGGCGGATTTAAATGCAATCCGTTTAATAAATTGCCGGTCCAAATCTTATTGGACCGCCTCGATTAAAATCTCGCGCCGGCATCGGCGCGCACCTCCGGCGCCTCGACAAAAAAGGCGGCTTCGGTGGTCATGCCAAAGTACGATTTCAACTCCGAGGGGATAATTTCATGAATGGTTATTTTTTGGTCGGAGTAGGCATTATAAGCTTTAACTAATTCTTCTAATTTTATTTTAAGCGGCTCAAGCTGTTCTTCCGGACGGGCCTCGGCGTTTTGAACCTCACGCCGCGCGGCTAAAATGGCATCGCCGATTTGCTCAAAATAATAATTTTGCATCGATTGGCTGATCAAACCATCAACCGAGCTTTTGACGTCTTTTTCTTTTTCAACCAGGGTCTTTAACGTATTTTTTAAATGAAAGAGATTGAGTTCCTTGACCAACTGCGCTTCCAGGCCGATGTAAATAAACATCGCCGGCAATCTTTTGTAGTAGTCGGTTTTCGGGCCAATGTTGGTCAAA
>CAYUVM010000047.1:0-13755 GCA_964447935.1 uncultured Cytophagia bacterium
TTCATCTCAACCCGCGCAACCCGGTCAAAAACCTCGGCATCGGCCAGCAACAGCTTGTGGAAATCGCCAAAGCCCTGAGCAAGAATGCCCGCTTGTTGATTTTGGATGAGCCTACGGCCGCGCTCACCGAAAGCGAAGTGGAAATTCTGCTGCGTTTGCTGCGGCAGTTGCGCGAACGCGGTGTGACCTGTATTTACATCTCGCACAAACTCGGCGAAGTGTTGTCGATTGCAGATCGCGTCACGGTTTTGCGCGTCGGCAAAATCGTCGGTAAGGCATCGATTCATGATCTTGTCGATCACAAATTGGTTAAACTGTTGGTCGGCCGCGTTCTTTCGGAATTCTTTCCATACACGCCGTCAACGCCGCGCGAAACCGTTTTGGAAATTCGGGGGCTCACACTTTACGATTCTGCTGCTCCCAAGCGCGCCGTGGTGAACAATGTTTCTTTGCAAATTCGTCGCGGCGAAATTCTCGGTATCTCCGGTTTGATGGGAGCCGGACGAACGGAGCTGCTGATGGGAATCTTCGGCGTCTGGGCGGGTCGTCGCGACGGCGAAGTTCTTTTAAATGGGCAACCTTTATTCATTCGCCAACCGCAAGACGCAATCCGCGCGGGCCTCGGGCTGGTCAGCGAAGATCGCAAACGTTTCGGCCTGATTTTGCAACACAGTGTGGCCAAAAACATCGTGTTGGCGAATCTACCTAAAATCGCGCCGAAAAATATTATTGATGAAAATCGCGAAGTGCAATTCAGCCATCGTTTCGTCGACGAGCTGGGCATTCGTGTCTCTTCAATCAATCACGACGTAAACATCCTCTCCGGCGGCAATCAACAGAAAGTTGTGCTCGCCAAATGGCTGCTCACCGAGCCTCGCGTCTTGTTTTTGGATGAACCAACGCGCGGCATTGACGTCGGCGCAAAATTTGAAATTTACCAAATCATGAACCGGCTCGTGGCCGACGGGGTTGCGGTGGTAATGGTTTCCTCGGAGCTTCCCGAAATTTTGGGGATGAGCCATCGTATTCTCGTTTTGCACGAAGGACGAATCACCGGCGAATTTACGCGTGCAGAAGCGACACCGGAAAAAATTATGCTGGCGGCAACAAGACATGGGTAATTTCTAAAATCAAAATGGAATGACACAAATGCACGGCGGCGATCTCATTGCAGAAGTTCTCAAAACGCAGGGCGTTGAGTTTCTTTTCACCTTGTGCGGCGGGCATATTTCGCCGATTCTGGTGAGTTGCAAACAGCGCGGCATTCGCGTTATCGATGTTCGGCATGAAGTCACAGCCGTGTTCGCCGCCGACGCGGTGGCGCGGCTCACGGGCGTTCCTGGCGTTGCAGCCGTGACGGCAGGGCCGGGCGTTACCAACACGATGACAGCCATCAAAAATGCGCAATTGGCGCAATCGCCCGTGGTGTTGCTGGGCGGTGCCACGGCAACCGCGCTCAAAGGCCGCGGCGCGTTGCAGGATATCAATCAAATGGCGCTATTCAAACCGCATGTCAAATGGGCGAAGTCCGTGCAAAAAGTTCGCGATCTCGTTCCTGTGCTGGAAGAGGCATTTAAAATCTCCCAAAGTGGAGTGCCCGGCCCGGTGTTTATCGAATGTCCGGTCGATTTGCTTTATGATGAAACCATTGTCCGTGAATGGTACGGCGTCAAAACCCAAGGTGGTCGTACGCTCGCGGAGCGCGCGCTAAAATTTTATCTCAATCGCCATGTCAATAAAATTTTTGCCGATGTCGAGACGGTCGATATTTCACCACGTACTCAATGCTCGCCGCCGTTGCCCAAGACCGCCCGCGTTCAAAAAGCCGCACAAAAACTCGCGCGGGCCTTGCGTCCGGTGTTGCTCGTCGGCAGCCAGGCTTTGTTGGAAACCAATGCAATGAAACCACTCGTCGCTGCGTTAGAATACTTGGGAATTCCAGTTTATCTTTCGGGCATGGCGCGCGGCTTGTTGGGCAAACAGCATCATCTCTTAATGCGGCACAAGCGGCGCGAGGCACTGAAAGAAGCGGATCTCGTCATTCTCGCCGGTGTGCCGTGTGATTTTCGTTTGGATTATGGCAGCCATATTCGCCGCAATTCCTACCTCATTTCGGCCAATCGCAGTCGTAGCGATTTAAAAAAGAATCGGCGTCCGAACCTTGCAGTGCATGGTGATCCCGGCATTTTTTTGCGGCACCTTGCGGAATTATTGCCGGCGAATGAACGTTGGAAAAACTGGCGCGAACAATTAAGGCAACGCGACGATAATCGCGAGCAAGAAATTGCGCAGCAGGCAGCGGAACCCAATGTATTGCTGAATCCCCTCCATCTCTGCCGGGAAATCGAGAAAGCGCTTCCTTCCAACAGCATTATTGTCGCTGACGGCGGCGATTTTGTCGCGACCGCTTCGTACACCGTGAGTCCAGCCGGTCCGCTCACTTGGCTTGATCCCGGGGTGTTCGGCACCCTCGGCGTCGGCGCGGGTTTCGCGCTTGGCGCAAAATTGTGCCGCCCCGACTCGGAAGTTTGGATTTTATTCGGCGACGGCTCGGTAGGTTACAGTTTATCGGAATTTGACACGTTCGTGCGCCATCAAATTCCCGTGCTCGCCGTTGTCGGCAACGACGCCGGTTGGACGCAAATCGCCCGTGAACAAATTGAAATGTTGAAAGATGACGTCGGCACGGTTTTGCGGCGCACGGATTATCATGTCGTCGCCGAAGGCTTCGGTGGCAAAGGATTTTTGCTTGAGGAATCAAAGAGAGTTGTAAAAGTTTTGCAGCAAGCGCGTGTTGCTGTTTCACAAGGCCATCCGGTTTTAGTGAATGCGCATATCGGTAAAACAACGTTTCGGAAGGGATCGATTTCGATGTGAGCTCGTAGACGCGCCTTTAAGCGAGAAATATAGACGGGCAGATAAATTTTCTTGAACGTTAGATTAAATGCATGCGGGAATCACGGCGAACAAGTCCAGTTTAACAAAATTGTGGAGTGGGCCATTATGCAATTTTTTTCGATACGATTTTTCTGCAAAATCGCTTTCTTTGCTTTATTTACGGCTTTCTCGTTTTCCCAAACTCTCGATAAACGCCTGCTCACGCTCGATGATATAGCTGCTTTCCACGACGTCAGTGATCCCCAAATTTCTCCGGATGGCGCGTGGGTGGTTTACACGGTGAGCGCGACGGATCTGAAAGCAGATAAAAAAAACAGCGATCTGTGGATGACGCGTTGGGATGGAACGAGAACCATTCGGCTTACCTTCAGCAAAGAAAGCGAGCACACGCCGCGCTGGAGCGCCGACGGGAAATATCTCACCTTTCTTTCAAACCGTGATGATGACAACGATGCAGAGCAAATCTGGTTGCTGAATCGCGAGGGCGGCGAAGCGGAAAAGATTACCGATTGCAAAGGCGGCGTGAATGATTACGTTTGGTCGCCGGACGGCAAACGTCTTGCGCTCATTATTGCCGATCCCGATTCCGAGGCGGTCGCCACCAAAGATAACCCTGAAAAGAAAACACCGAAGCCAATTGTCATTGACCGCTTTCAATTCAAAAAAGATGAAGTTGGTTATTTGCGCCATTTGCGACAGCATCTTTATGTTTTCGATCTGGCAACACGCCAAATCGAGTTGCTGACACCCGGTGACGACGATGAGTATTTGCCCGCGTGGTCACCGGACAGCAAGTCGATCGTTTTTGTGAGCAAGCGCGGCCCTGATCCCGATCGCAACGACAACTACGACCTTTATGTGATCACGGCTCAAGCCGGCGCGCCGCCGCGCCAACTCACGACGTTTACCGGCGCCGATTGCCATCCCGATTGGGAAAGTCGCCCCGCCTGGAGCCCGGATGGAAAATTTATTGCGTATTTACAGGGCGGCCCGCAACAGCTCATTTACTACGCCGTTTACCAAGTTGCTGTCATTCCGGTTGCGGGCGGTCCCGCGAAGCTGGTGGCGCCAATTGATCGCAACATGTATCAGACCAAGTGGTCTGCCGATGGCGCAACCCTTTATTTCCTGCTGGAGGATGATCGCGCTACTTTGCTCGCAAAAGTTTCGGCCCATGGTGGTGAAGCCATACGGCTGATTAACGAACGCCGTGAAATCACCGATTATGATTTAGCCGCCAATGGGAAAATTGTATTGCTCGCAAGCCGTCCGCATGAGCCGAATGAAGTGTTTGCCCTTGATGACAATCTCCTGCGCCCGCTGGCGCGCAAAAATGCAGAGTTCCTGGCAAGGCTCAAATTGGGCGCTGTTGAAGAGATCAGTTTCAAAAGCAAAGACGGCACTGTCATCAATGGCTTCGTGATGAAGCCGCCGGATTATGTTAGTGGCCAAAAATACCCGACAATTCTGCGCATTCACGGCGGCCCGGTGTCGCAATTTACAAATGAATTCATGTTGGATTGGCAAATGTTTGCGGCGCATGGTTATGTCGTCGTGGCATGCAATCCGCGCGGTAGCTCTGGTCGCGGCGAAAAATTCTCCACCGCCATTTATGCTGATTGGGGCAACAAAGATGCGCAGGATGTTTTGGCGGCAGTGGATTATGTTGTCGCGCAAGGTTTAGCCGATCCGGCACGACTCGGCGTTGGCGGCTGGAGTTATGGTG
The DNA here is from genome assembly GCA_964447935.1 of uncultured Cytophagia bacterium. Lineage (GTDB taxonomy): Bacteria > Zhuqueibacterota > Zhuqueibacteria > Zhuqueibacterales > Zhuqueibacteraceae > Zhuqueibacter. The sequence goes on from CAYUVM010000047.1 coordinate 4,625, forward strand.
GCATGTTGACCAATTACGTCATCGCGCAGGACTCCCGGTTCAAAGCCGCCGTGAGCGGCGCAGGCATTTCGAACATTCTCGCCGGCTACGGCACTGATGAATATATTCGCGAATATGAATTTGAGCTTGGCACACCGTGGCGCAATCTGGACGTTTGGATGCGCGTGTCATTTCCATTTCTCCATGCGGATCGCATCTTCACGCCGACGCTCTTTTTATGCGGCCAGGAAGATTTCAACGTGCCGTTGCTCAACTCCGAGCAAATGTATCAGGCGTTGCGCAGTCTCGGGCGCGATACACAACTGGTGATTTATCCCGGCGAGTATCACGGTATTACCAAGCCGAGTTATCAGCGTGACCGCCTGGAGCGGTATCTCTCATGGTACGATAAATATTTGAAAGCAAAATCCACCGCTTCAACAAAAGCCAATGAAACGCAATGAAGCATGCAAAAGTCCTTTGAATAATACATCCGCCAATGAGTGTGACAATGTCAAATTAAAGTACAGCCATAGAGATCACTGAGTATAACCAGAAAAACACCGTGAACCTCTGCGTGCTCTGTGGAAACTTAACAGGGTCAAATTAGTTCCATAGAAAGAAACATGATAGCGAGGCATTTAATTTGAGAATTTTTTCACCCATACTGCTTTGCGTTTTGCTGCTCGGTTGCACTGCATCCCAGCCGCGCCAGCGCGCCAATGCAAAATACCTCCACGAAATTCAAACCTGGCAGCAACAACGCCTCCGAAGTTTAAAAAGCCCAACCGGCTGGCTCAACCTTGCCGGGCTCTTTTGGCTGAAAGCAGGCGAAAACACCGTGGGCGCGGATTCAACGAATACGCTTATTTTTCCGAAAACCCAAGCACCGAATTTTATCGGTTCGTTTATTTTGGAAGATACCGTTGTGACATTTCGTGCACACCCCAACGTAGCGGTGACGCTGAATGATAGCATAATTTCCTCAGTGACGATACAAAACGAGACTGCGAAAAATCCGCTGACGCTGGCGCTCGGCACATTAAGCTGGACGATCATCAAACGCGGCGACAAATACGGCGTGCGTTTGCGCGATCACGAGCATCCTTTGCTCAAACAATTTGCGGGTATCGAAACATTTCCAGTGGATTCCTCCTGGCGGCTGGAGGCACGATTCGAGGCGAATCATCCGCCCAAGCTGATTGCCGTGCCAACGATTCTCAATACAATAATTGAAGAGCCGTCGCCCGGCGCTTTCATTTTTAATGTTGCCGGTAAAACTTATCGGCTCGACGCCACCGGAAAAATGACCGATAAAGAGCTTTTCGTCATTTTTGCTGATCGAACCAACGGCAAAGAAACTTATGGCGCCGGGCGTTTTCTTTACGTTCCAACGCCAAACCTCGCCGGTAATGCCGTGCTTGATTTCAACAAAGCGTACAATCCGCCGTGCGCTTTTACGCCGTATGCAACCTGTCCATTGCCCCCGGAACAAAACACGCTGCCGATTCGTATTACAGCGGGTGAAAAAAACTATATCGCAGCAAAACACTAAAAGTTGGAGAAAGCGATTGCAGGAAGAATTTAAAATTCCGGGCTGGCTGGTAAAACCGCAAGCCAATGAGCTGGTGGGCGCCGAGCAAACGCTCAAACTTGATCACAAAGTGATGCAATTGTTGGTTTATCTGGTGCAAAATGCCGGCAGCGATCTGTCGAAGGAAAATATTTTGCGCGCCGTCTGGGGCGAAGGAGTTTTCACCGAAGAGGTTCTTACGGTTGCCGTCAGCAGCCTGCGCAAAGCCCTCGGTGATAATTCTCGCACGCCCAACTATATCAAAACCCTGCCGCGTTTTGGTTATCGTATGTTAACCCCTCCTATTTCTTTGATGTCCACCCCTCCTAACGCCTCCCCCATTCCGCAATCAAAATTTCTTACCGTCCTGGAATTCCTCGAAAGCCGTATTGGATTGCGTTTCCTCATCGTCGCTGCCATTATCGTTCTATTTTTAATTGTGTTGTTGACGAAAAAGCATCTTCATTGAGAAATCATTGATCGGTCGCCGCAAATAAGTAGAGTTTGGTTGTGAAAAAGTTAAAGCGGCTGGTCAATTTCAGCTTTTTTAGAAGATTTTAGAACATTTTAGGAAGCCCTTTGCGTATACCGGTTGTCTTTTCGAGCAAATTCCGAGCATTGCAAACTCAACTGCCGAGGGCAAAATGAACGCAAAGGCTTTATCGTGGTCGCGGCTGTTAAATGAAACTGTTTTATTCGCATTGGCTTTCAACCTGATTTATTTCATTCACGAGTTGGCGTTGGTTCTTGCCGGCGCATGGCTGGGCAACGATCCAATTCTTTTTCACAACAACATGCATTTTACGAACATGTCTCTGCCAATGCAAAATCTGGCTTTTACCGCCGGCCCTGTGGCGGTGTTCGTCGCCGGATTACTCGGCCTCGCCTCCTATTTCATGGTTCGGCAGTCAAACAGCATATTCAGTGTTTTCGTCTTCTGGTTTGCTTATCATGGGTTGTGGCTGTTTCTTGGGCAACTGCCGGAAATGGCTTTTTCCAGCCATAATGATTTTGCCCGCGGCCTCGCGGTTTTTAATCTCGGCCAACCAATTCGACTGCTGCTCACGGTTTGTGGCATTGCCGGATTGATTCTGCTCGGATTGTTTGCCACGAAACCCTTGCTCGCGACCGCCTTGACAAGCGATGAGGTCGCCACCGCGGGAAGCCGTCGGAAACTCATCGTGCAGAGCGGTATTTTGCCGTGGTTGCTCGGCTCGATTTTAATCATCCCCTTTCGCCTGTCCCCGGTGGAGCGAATCATTTTGCCATTCTTTGGTGGAGTACCGTTGATATTAACGTTGCTCAATGCCGGCCGTAGCAAAAATATTTTCGCGGCCAATCCTTCACTTAATAAAAAAATAAGCTGGGGTGGAATCATGGCCTTGTTCGCCGTCTTTTGTTTTTTTCGATTCGTGCTGGCGCCGGGTGTGCCGATGTACAATTTGTTCTATCAAACGCCCGCTTCTGCGCCGTTGGCAGCGCAGGTTTATCGTTTCGTCAACGGCAATTGGTTTAATGGTCATTCATTTCAGCAAAAAATATATTATTCAGCCGGCGGCGTTTTGCATTCGGAATATGCGGGAACGGTGGATTCAACGATTGATTTACAGAATAAATTCATCATCCCACCGTTTGCCGAGGCGCATAACCATCATTTCAGCGATGGCCAGGATTACCGTGCCCAAATCAACAACTATCTCACCCAAGGCATTTTCTATGCGAAAAATCCCAACAATACGACAAAATGGACGGCGCCGATCCGCCCGCATCTCAATTTTCCAGCAAGCGTTGATGTCGTGTTTGCCAACGGCGGAATAACGGCAAGCGGTGGGCATCCAATTCAACTTTTTAAATTTCTTGCACAACAGAATAATATTTTCGGATGGTCAAAAACGAGCTTGCGAAATCAAGCCTATTTTGTCGTGGATACCGAAAACGATCTGCTCGCGCAATGGCCGCAAATTAAAGCCGGCAAACCGGGTTTTATCAAGATTTATTTGGAAACTTCGGAAGAATATGCGCTGCGCAAAGATGATCCAAAATATTTTGGGCAACGCGGCCTCGATCCCCAACTCTTGCCGAAGATCGTCGCACGCGCACATCAAGATCATTTGCGTGTAACGGCGCATGTAAACACGGCGAATGATTTTAACCATGCCGTAACGGCGGGTGTCGATGAAATTGCCCACTTGCCACTCGCAAAAATCTATTTGGAAGATGCGCTGCTCGCGACGAAGCAAGGTATTGTTGTGGTCACCACCACGCTCAGTCATCGGCCCTCCGGCCATATTAACAACTTATCTGAAATTCACCGCTTCAACCTGCGGCTGCTCGATAGCTGCGGCGTCAAGCTGGCGATTGGCACCGATGACAATAATCTAACGGCGCTGAATGAAGCAGAAAATATTCATCGTTTACAGGTTTTCGACAATTTAAAACTCCTCAAAATTTGGACGGAGAATACGCCGCAAGCTATTTTCCCCGAGCGCCGGATTGGCTTTTTACAAGATGGATATGAAGCCAGTTTTCTCGCGCTGGATAGTGACCCGCTTGTCAATTTTTCCAATGTCAATAAAATCAATTTACGGCTTAAGCAGGGCCATCTCATTCAACTGGCGGCAACGCAGCGCTCGATTTCGGAAGCCTTGTTGCCGCTCGTGATGCTCACGAGTGTAGATAGCGCCGTCGCGCAGTATCATCGCCTGAAGCGTGAGCAACCCGACACCTATAACTTTGCCGAGAGTGAGCTGAATCGGTTGGGATATCAATTGCTCAATCACGGTAAAACCAAAGAAGCCATTGTCGTTTTAAAATTGAATGCCGAAACTTTCTCCGGGTCAGCAAATGCGTTCGACAGCCTCGCCGACGCCTACCAAGCCGCCGGCGAAACACAACTCGCGAAGCAGTGTTATGAAAAAGTTTTGGAGTTGCTGCCGGGCAGTCGACACTACAGCGAAGAGTTTCGCAAACAATTAGAGCAAAAGGCCACTGCCAGCTTACAGTAGCGATGGAAATCCATAACCCCAAAAGCCAAAGCGCACGCCCAAACGCCGAGAGGCAAATTTACCGCAAAGGCCTTTTTTTCCTTGATGCAACTTTAGTGGCTGCGCGTCTTGGCGTGAATGCTATTAAATGAAAATCTAAGAAGTTGGTGATTTTTAAAAGCTGCACAAAATCCTACAGAAAATCAAGCTTGCACCATTGCAATAAATTCCTGTTCCAGCGACGAACCCTGCTGCCGCAACTCCTGCCAATCGTGGCGCTGCATTTCGCGCCACACTTGTCCGCGATGTAAAATGATGAGGCGGTCGCAAAGATGCTCGACAGTTTCAATGATGTGCGACGAGAAAAGCACCGTCCCGCCGCGGCCGCAAAACTCACGCAAATAATTTTTGAATTTGAAACTGCTTTCGGGATCTAATCCATTTGTCGCTTCATCCAAAAACAAAATTTCCGGATTGCCAAGCATCGCTGCGGCTAAACTGATTTTGCGGCGCATGCCCTGCGAAAAACCGGTGATCAACTCGCCGGCTTTATCGGTTAAATCAAAAAAACTCAACCAGTGTTGAATTTGCTGTTCACGCGTTGAACGGGCAATTTCTTTTGCAGCAGCGATGAAAGTAAGAAACTCCCGCCCGGTTAAATACTCATATAAACTCGGAGCTTCCGGCGCGTAGCCGATTTTACGTTTATAGGCCGTAGCGCCAAAAACAATCGACTCATCCGCTAACATGATAGTACCGGTATCCGGCGCCAGCAGCCCCATGATGATTTTAAACAGCGTCGATTTCCCTGCGCCATTCGGACCGAGCAGACCACACAACACGCCCCTTTCTATCGAAAACGAAACATCATTGAGCGCTTGCAATTGAGCGAATGATTTACTAAGATTTTTTATCCTGATCATGCGTTCGTCGTCGCGCCTTCAGGCGCAGGATTTTAGAATGAAATATATTTTTGCTCAAGGCATCAGCGCCTGAAGGCACCACGATAAAACTACCCTATTTCCCAAAACTGAAAATGCCGCTGCGATTTGCGAATCCACAACACGCTAATCGCCAACAGGATGACTGTGCCGAGTGGCATATAAAACCAAAAAAGAATCATCAACCCCAACAAAATGTTTAACAGCACGCCGCAAAATTTGATATTGGGAAACAGCCCAAAACCGGCATTGCAATACACTGCTGCAAAAACCCCTGGAAGAATTAACCCCAAACCGATAAAAAAAACGAAACCCATTTCAATCTTAAAAAAAACTGGAATAACGAGAACAATGCCAAGCATCGGCGCGGCCATGAACCCGCTTGCCAGCAACCAGCGCGCTTTCCAATAGGTCGAGGCGCTAACCGGCAAACTTCGTTGCAGAGCCGAGGTTTTAATGTCATGCTCGAATAAAACCAATAACGTATTGATCAGCATAAAGCCAAAGATTCCCTCAAGCACAATGCTGCTGGCGTAAGCCTCGGCGGCGCTGGATTGTGCGAGTCCAGCCAGCAGAATGATAATCGTGGCCAATACCACTAAAATGAAAACCGAGCGTTTTTCTGCTCTTAAAAATTTTAAATCCCGCCAAATCATCGCGCTTGTTATTCCCCCTTTGAAGCCGGGTTGATTGAACGTTGAGGTTGACTGGACGGTTTTCGACTTGAGGGCAGGCTGACTCTCGATTACTTCCGGCGCATATTGGCGCCGAAGGTAAAAAAATAAGCCGGAGGCCAAAGCCCATCCGGCTGGCCAGACAAAAAGTATTTTACCCCTCGAATCAGCGCTGAGAGGCTGGAGTTGCGAAACGCCAAAGATAAGGAGACAGAGAATGGTCGCCTCCATCGGCAGCCAGCGCAGAATTCTTTTCGGTAAGGTTTTCTCGGTGTTGCGTAAACGAAATGCCTGCTCGAATCCGGCAAGTTGCAAAGCCAGTAACGTTCCCAAGGCGAAGCAACAACACGCGATTTTTTCGATAACGTCATAGTCACCGGTAAAAAATGGAATCGTGCCGATGAAAAGTAATCCGGCCGTTTTGCCGCAGTGACGCAGTAAATGATAATTGGTGATGGTGCGTTGGGCAATCGGCAGCGTGCCGAGGAGCTGCCATTCGCCGGTTGGCCGTAACGTTATAAATGCCAGCGTTTCTGCGATAAGGTAAAAGACGGGCAACAGCGCGACCCATTGCGCGGCATATTTTACGGGAAAATCTTTTTTCAGCAGAAAATCTAAGCTATAACCAATATCGGCAGGGGAACGTCCGGTGAGATACAGTAAAATAAAAACGATAATCCCAATTTCAAACCACACCACCCGATCAAAATGGTGGCGAAGATAATTGCGGTAGTAACGCAGACGGGTGCGGAAAAGCAGAAGCAGCATGAACGCAAGTTTGATAAAACCGCGGCTTTAATTTCACAAAATCTCACTGGCGATTAAATTAATCCAACCGCCAGCGTTTGAGCATGACAACCTTCACGGCGTGGTTTCGTTTGTGTCCCCGTTGCCATTTTTGCGATCCCTTCCCCACAAGGATTGCACGAGATCGTATTGTTCGTTAACAATGTCCGTGCGATCCACCATGGCCGCGCCGCCGATGGCAATGGCGATGGCAATGGCCTCGCCCACTTCCTCTTGCGTGGCGCCGGCTCGCACGGCTTTGAGCACATGGCCACGAAAACAACCTTTGCAATCCATCGCTACCGAAGCGGCAATCGCGATCAATTCTTTGGTTTTGAGATCGATGGCGCTGCGTTCCGGATGATAAAGCTCGTCATAAAAATCGAGATAACGTTTCTTAATGCGATCCGGTATCATTTCGTATGATTTCATGCGTTGCTTCGGTTGTTCAGACATATTTGGCTCCTGCATCGGCGATTTTTTATGCGCGCATTAAATGTCGCTGGTGAAAATTTGCTCTGGCTTTATATAATAGAAGCTGGCGGCGTCAAAACGTTGCACATTTTTTGAGTACATCAGGTTATGGTAAAAATAATTTACAAAAGATTTATTACAATTTCAAGGTATGTTATGAGAATTGCGGGTTGACTTTCTGCGCAAACCACTGTATCTTTTTTATAATATTTTATAGGTGCAATCACTACAGGAGAAAACATTTTCATGGAGGCAATTCAAAAATTTCTGCAGGGCGATTCGACGAAGTTGATCATCCCGATTGTCGTTCTGATTGCAGTTTTGCTGGCCGGCTACATCGCCCGCCGGCTGCTGTTTCGCGCGCTGCGCCGTTGGGCGCTCAACACCAAAACGCACGCCGATGACATCGTGATTCATGCCTTCAGCGGGCCGTTTATGATTTGGGTGGTGATTCTGGGAGTTTTTGCGGCGACGCAACTATCCGAATTACGCGACAGTACCGCGGTGAAAATCAGCAAGACGCTACTCATCCTCTGGATCAGTTCGCTGACCATCGTCGCGTCGCGGTTGGCGGGCAATTTGATCAAATATTATGGCAACCGCATGCAGGGCGCACTGCCGATGACCAGCCTCACGCAGAATTTAGCGCGCATAATTATTTTTACTATCGGCTTTTTAATCATCCTCAATCAGTTCGGGTTGTCGATCGCGCCGATTCTCACCGCGCTCGGGGTCGGCGGTATCGCCGTGGCGCTCGCGCTACAGGATACGCTGTCCAATCTTTTCGCGGGTTTTTACATTAGCCTCGCCGGCCACATTCGCCCCGGCGATTACATCAAGCTGGACAGCGGCGGCGAAGGTTATGTTGCTGACATTACCTGGCGCAGCACCACCGTCAAAACTGGAGCGAATAATTTGATTGTCGTTCCAAATGCCAAACTGGCGCAGGCGATTGTCACCAATTATCATCTGCCCGAAAAAAAAATGACGGCTCGCTTGCCGATCAGCGTGAGCTATGACAGCGCCCCGGAGCAGGTTGAGCAAATTCTACTTGAAGAAGCGCAGGCCTTGTCGCGCGAACGTCCGGAGTTGGTGACAGCGCAACCACCGGTGGTGCGTCTGCTTCCCGGCTTTGGCGATTCGTCGCTGGATTTTACCTTGTATTATGAAGTGCCGGATTTCGAGCAACAAGCTCCAGCGCAACATGAATTGCACCGGCGCATCTTCCAGCGTTTCCGCGACGCCGGCATCGAAATTCCGTTTCCGGTTCGCACGGTGTACTGGCGCGGCGATTCCGGCAGCAACATGGATAACCGCGAGAGGAACAACTCTTCTCAATCCCCGCCGTTTTAACCAAAGGCTAAAACGTTTGCCGCATAAAATCCTCACACTTTTTTCGAAACGAATTTAACCTCTTAATCCGCCAAATATTGTCATAGCCTTCACTCAACAACCAGGAGCCTGGCGCGGCAGGTTTAATGCGCATTTCTTTAAAACATGATTCTGGCAAACCGGCTTTGGTTAAAAGATACGGCACAATATTCGAATGCGAAACAAGCATGACACTTTTTTCCGGGCCAAAACGCTGCGATAAATTTTTGTAGAAAGCAGCTATCGCTGTCGTATCCATACAGGCTTCAACCACTTCAACCGGCAATTTGAGTTTTTGCGACAACGGCAGCGCCGTTATCCGCCAGGTACACTGCAGGAAATTGTACGT
>CAYUVM010000048.1:0-13582 GCA_964447935.1 uncultured Cytophagia bacterium
TTTGCATGGTCATGATCATGTTGGCGGCGGTGGCCGTGTTGCTGCGCCTGCGGAAGTTGGCCATGGAGGCCGAAAAACTTGTGGAAACGGTGCGCATGAATATGCCGCCGTTGATTCATGACCTCACCAGAATTACCGGCGACGTTCGCAGTATCGTGCACACGGTTGAGCGCCAGGCGCCGAAAGTCGGCGACGTGATGGAAGCCGTGCGCGCCACCGCGCGGGATGTGCATGATTTTGAACGAATGCTGGTGGAACGTTTGCATCGCCCGCTGCTCGATCTCACCTCGTTGATCGGCGGCGTGGTGCGTGGCATCGCTACATTTTGGCGAACATTAATTTCGCGTTGAGTTTTTTATTTCCCATTGTCTCTACATCATGAACTAACATCGGGAGTAGTAAAATGCAGTCATCTGAGCTTGATCGCCGGTTGCAAATCGTGCGCGACATTGCATGGGCAGCCGGCGACGCCGTTATGCAGTTTTACGGCGAACAGGTTGAAGTTTCGTGGAAAGCGCCGGGCAATCCGGTAACTGCCGCGGATCACGCGGCAAACGCGTTAATTCTCGAACAATTGCACCGGCATTTTCCGGGCGAAGCGGTGCTGGCGGAAGAAACCGATGATGACATGAGCCGGCTGGGCCGCGATATCTTTTGGGTCGTTGATCCACTGGATGGCACGAAAGAGTTTATCAAGCGCAACGGTGAATTTTCCGTGATGATCGGCTTGGTGGAAAATAACAAGCCGATTCTTGGCGTGGTTTTGCAGCCGGCGCCGCCGAGCGGAGTTAAGCCGGGCGCGCTTTACACCGGCGCGGTTGGGCTCGGTGCGTGGTTGGCGCTCGGCGGCAGCGAGCGGCCGATTCGCGTGTCGGCGATTGAAAATGCAGCGCAGATGCGCATGATTGCGAGCCGTTCGCATTTCGATGAGCGCGTCGATCAAATTCGCAAGCGCCTCGGCATTCACGAAATTTTGCGCTCCGGCTCCGTCGGCCTGAAATGCGGCGTGATTGCCACTGGCGCCTGCGAGTTGTATATTCATCCGAGCAGCAAAGTGAGTTTGTGGGACAGTGCCGCGCCCGCGGCGAATATCATGGCGGCCGGCGGCGTGATGAAGGATTTAAACGGTGCGGCGTTGAATTACACCGCCGTTGACGTCGGCCATCGGCAGGGTTTGTTAGCGACCCACGGACGGCTGCATGAGCAAATTGTCGAGACGATTAAAGAAGTTGGATTGAAAACCGAATGAGTGCGCAATCGTGACGGTTTATGCTTTAGTCAACGATCTTTTCTTTCGCAGTAAAATTCGCGCGGTGGCGGAAGCGGCCAACGTGGCGTTGCAATTCGTACGCAATTTTGATGAGTTGCAAGGCCTGCTGACCGCTGCTGCGAAGCCCGCACAGATTATTGTGGATTTGAATGATCGTTCGTTACGGCCATTAGAATTTATGCCGGGGCTGGCGCAGGCTGGCCACCGGCTGTTTGGTTTTGTTGCGCATGTCGACGTGACAACGATGAATGCGGCGCGTGAAACCGGCTGCACGGTTATGCCGCGCTCGCAGTTCGTGGAGAAGTTGCCGGAAATTTTGCAGGGACGGCTTTAGTTTCTAACAAGTGAAATGTGCGCAAAAAAAGCAAAGATTTCTAACACGGAGAAAACAGAGTAAACAGCTAAAGAGAATTTCCCAATCATTGCCTTCTCTGTTTGCTCTGTTTTCTCCTGTTAATCTTTTGGGTTGCGGCTCGTCCGCGTTAGCTGCACATGAATTGTCTTTTCATCCGGACCGCTGAATTCAGAGAACCTTAAGCTGGTTCGCTAGGACGAGGTGTTGTCAGTGTTTATTCATTCGCGTCTCGACGCGGTGGAACTGGCACAGTTACCGAGGCAAAATTGATCGCGACGCGTTCCACAGGCTCCGCTCACCTCGATCTGAAAGCTTGCGGCGAATACCATATCACCGCCGCCAATGTGCCGTTTTACGGCGAGAACACGGTTGCCGAGCATATTTTCGGTTTGATTTTCGCGCTGTCGCGCAATATTCATCGCGCTTATATGCGCACCTCGCTCGGTGATTTTGCATGGGACGGCTCGATGAGGTTTGATTTGAAAGAGAAAACGCTCGGGAGCATCGGCGCCGGGCATATCGGCTTGCATGTGATTCACAGGGCAAAAGGTTTTGGCAGGAAGGTGCTGGCCTTCGATGCGCCGCAAGATCGTTTTCTCGCCGTAAAATATGATTCTCTAAAAAAACTTCTGGCGGAGGCGGATGCAATTTCGTTGCACGGCCGTACAACGTGCAGACGTATCATTTGATTAATGACGACATGCTGCGTCCGATGAAAAGTAGCGCGATTCTCATTAATACTTCGCGCGACGGGCTTGTTGATATGGCGGCGCTGGTGCGGGCGTTGGACGAAGGTAATCTCGCCGACGCCGGTTTGGAGGTGATTGAAGGTGAAAGATTGATCAAAGATGAAAAGCAGCTTTTGGCGAGCCAGGAATCGGCGGAAAATTGCGGCTGCTTCTTGCCAAGCACATTCTGCGCAACCGGGAAAACATGACGCCTACTCCGCACAACGCTTTTAACAGCCGCGAAGCTTTGAACCGAATACTCGATACCACCGTTGAAAATATAATGGCTTTTGTTGCCGCAAAACCCATCAACGTTGTCCTGGATTGAATGTCTGCACGATCTGTGACTGCGCGCATAATACTTTTTTGCTTTCTGCTGTTTAGCGGTATTGGCACGATGCCGAGATTGATTGCGCAGGAGGCGCCGGAAAACAAAATCCCCGCCACCCCCGCGCAGGATGATTCCGGAGCGCCGGTCGATGTCAAAGTACGGCGTTTGCTCTCGAAGTATGAATCGGAAGTGTCCTTTCTGTTGCCGGAAGGCGAATTTGACGCCATCCTCGATAAAAAAATCGGTTACTTTTCCACGCTGGCTCGCGCCCGCTATAATTTTGTGCGCGGAGAGATGGGATTCTCGCTGCAAAATACCTATACCCGATTTCGCGTGGTGCCGCAAACCGCCGTGTATGATCGCCTGCTCTTCGTTCCCGTTTTTGAAGCGAACCGCAATGACCGGGTTTGGCGGCGTGAACAGGGCGTGCAATTGGGCGCGCGCCTTTTTCTCTTTTCGCCGATCAATGCGCTGACGGGTTTTAATTATCAACGTTATTCGTTTCCTTCTACGGTCAATCAACAAAAATTGAGTTCACAGCAGGTTCATTCCATCAGCCAGGCCATTGGCGTGCAAGCCGACTCGGCGCGCTTTCTGGGCTTTTATAATTCCGGCACGCTTGATCTGGCGGTGGTCCGCGCTTTCCCCTACGGCAGCAATCACGCCCAGTTTTGGCAATTGCAGCTTTCAACGCGCGGCATGGCGGAAACCAGTTGGCTGGCGATTATTGGCGAGGCAAGGCTGATTTCCATGCTCGACGAGGGCGAAGGCGTGCCGCTATCATTTCTCGGTGGGCGTAATCGACTCTCGGCTTATGACACCAATGAATTTTCCGGCGTCAATCTTTTTTACTTATCGGAGTCCACGCGATTGCATTTGAACAAGGACAAAGCTGTGGAGCTGGCTGGCGGCTTCAGTTTGCTGGAAACTAATTTAATTTTGCATACGGAAGTCGGTCAAATTGGGCTGAACGATCAAGTGCGCGATTTGTCGAGCTATCATGTCTCGCTCGGCGCCGGGTTCAACAGCATTCTGGCCTATCGCCAACGCCGAGCCTGCGAATTCTTTTTCTACACGTATAAGGCGTTGGAGCCGCGGCGGAACTTGCGCTATTATTTCGGGGTGAAGTTTTAAGTTTAAAAACGGTTGCTGATGATTAGGTGTGACTAAAATGGCTCTGGTGTCGAATTTTGAGATTGCCTTTAATGTTATTGCAGAAAATAAAGTTTAAATTTCTAACGCGATTTAGCGCTTTACTTGTTGGCGCTTTGCTGTTATGGTCTGATGACGGGCAGGCGCAGGACAATTACGAAATCAAAGCCTTCAAAATCGACGGGGTGCGCAGCGTTTCCAAAGATGCATTACGCGAAGGTTTAGCAACTCATAGCGGGCCTTGGTCCAATCGTTTCTTATGGTGGCGGGACGATCCGTTGTTCAACCTGGAAGAGTTTGAGCGTGATCTCCGCCGGATCATTGAATTTTATCAGCGCGAAGGTTTTTTTCATGCGGAGATTGCTGCACGCGACCTCACCGTGAATGACAAAAAGCAGCAAGTGCGTCTGCGGGTGACGGTTGCCGAAAACCAGCCCACGCGCATTCAGGATTTTCAATTGGCCGGCACCGATTTGCCACGCGTTGATGAACTCTTTAAGATTGTAAAATCGTCCCTTAAGCCGGGAGACCGTCTCCGCGCGGCAAAATTGCGTGACATCCAATTGGCGTTGGCAACGGATCTGGCCAATCACGGTTTCCCGCTGGTGAATATGGAAACGCGCATTCAACGCAATGACACCAGTGAAACTGCGCTGGTCCGCTTTCGCATTAACCCGGGTCCGGCTTATGTTTTTGGCAACGTCCAGGTGAACGGGACCGAGCGCATTTCACCCCGCGTCGTGGAAGAACAACTGCCGTTTTCGCCGGGGCAGGTTTTTGATCAAAGCAAGCTCATCGAAGGGCAGCAACGTATCTATCGTCTCGAGCTTTTTCAGTCCGTCAATATTCGCGCCCTGGCCGCGAACTCCGCCAGCAGCGACATTCCGATTGAAGTGCGCGTGCGCGAAGCCTCGGCGCGAACGTTGAAATTTGGCATTGGCTATGGCACGGAAGATCTTTTTCGCGGGTCGGTTAATTTTCGCCGCCGGAATTTCCTCGGCGGCGCGCGCCGCCTTGAAGTTGAAGTAAAGTATTCCGATCTCGAGCCGTGGCGCTTGCAGGCGCGTATTTTTCAGCCGCATTTTCTTGAAACTCGCACGGCTTTGATTGTTAATCCGTTTTATTTGCGCGAAGTCAAAAAAGTTCTTCAGTCGCGGGAAAAAATTTATAGCCTGCGCAGTTACGGCGGCGAATTAACCGTGCAACGGCAATTCGATCTTTATACCAACGCGTTTATCAATTATCGCCTGGAAGATGCCCGGGTGGAACCGGGGCCGGCGCAATCCGACAGTTTAAAAATGCGCATCCCGAGTTCGTACCGCAAAGCAAGCTGGGGCCTGGGATTTCTTTATAACAATAGCCATCCGTTGTTTGCGCCGACGCACGGCCATTACTATGCGGCGCAGCTCAATTACAGCGGCAAGCTCAGTGAGTTTTATTATTTTGGTACTGCTTTTCATTATATCAAAACGGTTGTTGAAGCGCGGCGGTATCGCGAGCTTGCGCCGCAGACGGTTTTGGCGTATCGCCTCAAACTCGGCTCGCTCGAAGTGCTGGATGATCCGTTCAATATCGCCCCGCTCGAAGAACGATTTTATTCCGGCGGCAGTTCTTCCGTTCGCGGCTGGCAACGCTCCGAGCTTGGCCCTCACCTCGGAGAAACGCCCATCGGCGGCCAGAGCCTGCTCGAAGGCAGCGTTGAAGCGCGTTTCAAAGTTTTCCCCTCGGCCAGCTCGAGTTTAATTCGCGCTTTGGGCGCCGCGTTGTTTCTGGACTTTGGCAATGTCTGGCCGACCGCGCTGACATATAAGATTGAAAAAATCCGTTCGGCGGTCGGCGCCGGTTTGCGCTACGAAACCCCGATCGGACCTATTCGTTTCGATATCGCGCGCAAAAATTACCTCAACGCCGCCATTGAAGAGAGCCGCTGGGGATATTATCTCAGCGTCGGCCAGGCTTTTTGATTTGATGGAACAACCAGTTTTGAAGCTGGTAAATTCACATTACTCCTTTTATAAAATAATATGTTCAAGCGCCTGTTAAAAATTTTCCTGTTGGCGTTTACAGGCTTTATGCTTTTGCTCGTTGTCGTTGCTGGCGCCACGCAAACCCGCCGTTTCAAATCCTGGTTGCGCGACAAAATTGTGCAACAGAGCGCAGAGTTGATTAACGGCCAACTCGGACTTGGCCGCATCGAGGGCAATCTGGTATCAGATTTCATTTTTCATGATCTGAGTATCGCGCTGGAAAATGACACCCTGCTTTTTGTTCCAAAAATCGAAGTCGGCTTAAGCCCGTTGGAATTGTTGAACCGAAATATCCTGATCACCAATTTGGTTTTTCAAACGCCGACAGTCTCGTTTAAACAGCGCCCCGATAGCTCGTGGAATGTGGCGCATTTGGTTGATTCGACCGCCGCGCAAAGTTCGACGAGCGCGTGGCGCCTCGCATTGCAAAACGTGCAGATTAACCATGGCGCGTTGGCGCTGGCTCCGTTGGATACTGCGCAAAAATTTTTGCCGCGCCGTATCGATAGCCTCTCGACGAATCTGCGGCTTGATTTTGCCGAGTCGCATTTAATGGTTATGTTGCGCAATTTGCAACTGACGGCGTTGACGCCGCCGGTTGAACTTGATAGCCTCACGGCTCAGATTGGCTGGAGCGGCGACTCATTGCAAATTAACCATCTGCTGTTGCGCAGCCAATATTCGCGCCTCGCCGGAAAAATTCTGTTGCGCCATTTCGCGCAGCCAAGTTACGACGCGACGCTCAACGTCGCGCCGCTGCATTGTAGTGACCTGCGTGCGTTTTTCAAAAAAATTCCGGTCTCCGGCCCGGTGCAAGGTTCGTTGCATGTTATTGGCGATGCGGAAAGTTTGCGCACCGCAGTTGATTTGCAACATGCGGATGGCCGCGTTAATGGCAATTTCTGGATCGCGTTTGGCGACGCGGCGCCCCGTTACGACTTCGATCTCACTTTGCGCGAACTGAATCTCGCACCGTATTGGCGTGAAGAACTGGGGCCGACCAAGCTCAATTTTAATCTCAAGCTCACCGGCACGGGATTAACCATGGAAGAGCTCAATGCCAATTTAGCCGTGCAGCTTGAACCTTCGCTTGTGTTGGGACGCGAAATCGCGGCGGCAGCGCTCACAGCAGTGGCCGCGAACCAACAGATTGATACCCGGCTGTCGCTCAGCGCACCTGCCGGCGAATTAGAATTTTCAGGTAAATTGAATGATCCGCTGCGCGCGCAAAACTTTGAATTCAATACCGACGTGCGCCATTTAAATTTGGCGAAGTTTCTGCAAAATGACACGTTGGATTCTGATCTCTCGTTTCGCCTGGTAGGCGCCGGTCAGCATTTTGATAACCTCCGCCGTAATGTCAAAGGCCAACTCCAAATCAGCCCCTCGCGAGTGCGCGACATGGCGTTGGAAAACGCCTTCTGTCGATTCAAGACGCTTGGCCCGGATTTGCAGCTTGATACATTGCACGTGGCGAGTTCGATGGGCAGCGTTTTTGTCGGTGGAAATTTTAGCTGGCGTTACGCCAATAATTTCCGTTTCCGCGCTGAGTTGGGCGATGTCGCATGGATCAAGCGCGCTGTGGATGCCGACACGCTGCGCGCCGGCGGCGTTTTTACCGGCAGCGCCAGCGGCCCCATGGATTCGTTGGCAGTGTTTAGTCAATTCGATTTGCGGAAAGTCAAATACAACCGCACGTTCATGGAGCGGTTAGCGGGCACGCTGACGTTTCGGCGGGTGGGCGCGGAGGGCAGCGGTTTTATTGTGGCGCGCGGCAATAAGATGATCATGGGAGTTGTTCCGGTTGATTCCATGAAAGCGACCGTTTATTATGATTTCATTCGCGCGCAACTCCTCGCCAATTTTTGGCAAGGCGAAAAAAATACCGGAGAATTGGAAGGCGCGTACACTTACGGCGAGATCGGCCGTTTCGATTTGACGCGTTGCACACTCAATATTCTCGGGCAGGTTTGGCGCACCCCGCAAAACTATCCGATGTGGATCGAGGTCGGCGATGAAGATTATGATTTGCATGACTGTGTGCTCACTTCCGGCAACCAGCGCTTTTCCATCGATGGCCGTCTGAGTTACGTTGGGGCGGAAAATTTGCAATTCAAGTTGGAGGGCGTCGACGTTGCGGCGTTGGCGGCGATCCTTCGTAACGGTAACGAAGCAACTCCCAATAATGTGAGTGGCAATTTGAGCAGCGAGGGGCATTTGACCGGCACTGCCGACGCGCCGATTTTGCGCGGCAATCTGCTCTGGGATAACGGTCGTGTGGCCGATTTTGCCTTTGAGAAATGGGCGATGGATTTTGCTTACAACGACGAAAAGTTGTCGTGGAATTTTAAACTAAATCAAACCCCGGAGCGCTTTCTTCGCGGCGATGGTTATTTGCCGATGAATCTGTCTTTGAATCATACCGGCGAAATTTTGTATCGCGACCGGCCGATGCGGATTCAAGCCAGCACCCAGGATATTGATCTGGCTTTTTTGCAAACTTTGACCAGCCGGGTTCGGCAGGTACAAGGAAAAATTGTTTTTGACATTAAGTTGGAAAATACGTTGGCGGCGCCCCGGCCGAACGGCGTGTTTCGCATCCTCGACGGCGCTTTTATCGTGCCGGAGTATGGCGCCAATTATAATGATGTACAAGTTGCCGTGAGCATTGATAGCTCCACCGTACGGTTGATTGATTTCAGCCTGCGCAGTGATAAGGGCACGCTTGGCATTTCCGGCAAAGTCAACCGGACTCTAACCGCGATTACTGAAGCAAATGCCAGTTTGAAAGCGAGCGATTTACTGATGGTGCGTAATCGCAACATGGAATTGCGCCTGGATGCGAATATTACCGGAGACGGCGACACTGAAGGCCCGCGCTATCGTGGCGACATCACGGTGGAGCGGTCGCGATTTTTCCTGCCAGCGCTTCAGCAACGCAGCATTATTCAGTTGAATGAAGCCGGCGCGGTTGCCGACACCACAAACCGCGAAGTGGCGCTGCAAACCGATACGCCGCTGCGGCGGTGGTTGCAAAAGCTGCGCGGTGAAGTTAAAATCAACATTCCGCGGAACACTTGGCTGCGCGGGCCAGAGTTGAACGCAGAAATCAGCGGCACATTGGATTTTATTCAAGAAGGCCTGACCAAGTTTTCGCTGTTTGGCACCCTCAATATTTTGCGCGGCAATTACGAGCTGTATAGCGGCAAAAAATTCGAGATCGAGACGGGGCTGATTACTTTTGAAGGCGATGTGGAGACGCCGCAACTTGAACTGACGGCCAAACACGTTTTCCGCTCGCTGGGCAGCGAGCGCGAAAAGAAAACCCTGGAAGTCAAAATCAGCGGCGACCTCAACAATCCGAAAATTGAATTTCAACGCGATAACCTGACGCTTGATACCAAGGAATCCCTGGAAGGAAAAGATGCATTGGCGAATTTATTGTTTGGGGTGGATTTTAATCAATTGTTACCAGGCCAACGCGACAACCTCATGAATGAAGCGGGCGTGTCGGCGGCGACGGGCCTGGTTTCCGGGCTGGTTTCGCAGGAGCTTACGCGCGAGCTTGGGCGCAGCTTAAATCTTGATTTGATCGAATTTCAAAGCGGCGAAGACATTACCAAAAGTTCGGTGTTAGTGGGAAAATATTTAACGGACGACGTTTTTCTCAGCTTCGGCCAGGAGCCGGAAGGCCGCGTCGTTTCGCTGGAATGGGAACTGTTGAAATTTCTTTTTCTCCAGGCTGCACACGGCGGCGAGGAAAACCGTAAAACCGGTTTTGATTTGATCTGGAAATGGGATTGGTAAGCAAGCGCAATTCCGGCCGTAAACAAGCAGGTTTTAAGAATTACCCCAACCGATGGAAAAACGACCATTAGGCAAAGCGGTTGGGCGCAAATATTTTGCGCAAAAATTTCTTTGCCAACCAATTGAACGGATGTTTGAAAAATCTCCTGCCGGCATTTAATCCATTGGCGATCAAAGCAGCATGCGCTTGGTTTATAAAATTTGTTTTTGCATTTTTTTTGCGGGTTGCGCGGCTTCATATTTCGTTCTCGATATTATTGATCTACCGCCGCCGCAAAATGTCCGGGCCGTGCGCTACGACGGGAAAATTGTCATTAATTGGCAACCCGGCCGCGAACGCCGGCGCCCGCTGTTTGCCGGGTATAAATTATTTTTTGCCCGTTACAGTTTGGCGGCCACGCCAGTGCCGGAGTTGCCGCCGCCTCTTTTGCTGAGCGCAGCCGAATCAACATTCACCTTGGCGACGAACGACACCACCAAGCTATTTTTGCATCTGCGCAGTTATTTAGACCGGCAAAGAATCAGTTTGCCGTCCTTGCCGGAAGTGATCGTGCCGGGAAATCCGGCAAAATAATTTTGTGTCAAAAAAATGCGCGATTTTTTTCGACATTATCTGCTCGGGCTGTATGATCGCCTTGATGAACATCACGTTTTTTTGCTCGCCGGCGGACTGGCGTTTTCCTTTTTAGTTTGTATTGTGCCGCTGGTGCTGGTGTTGCTTTCCGTGCTCGGCAATGCTTTGGCTGCCTCCGCCTTTGAGTATCGCATCGAAATAGTGATCGAAATGCTGTTTCCCGCCACGCAATATACGGCCTCCCTTAAAAATTTTTTCTTGGCGCGGGTCGACGAGATTATTCGTTATCGCGAGGTTGCCGGCTATGGCGGCGTGTTTGGCCTTTTGCTCGCGGCCAGCGGCTTGTTTAGCAGCATGCGAACGATCCTCAACAAAGTTTTTCGGGTGCGTCGCGATGTGCATATCGTGATTGGCAAACTGCGCGATTTCGGCATGGTTTTGCTTGTATTGCTTTTTGTGTTGACCTCGACGACTTTGTTTCCGTTGGTGGAATTTATGAAAGCCATGATGCATAAAATCACCTGGTTGCCCACGCTCTCGCTCAACAGCTCGCTGCAGAGTTTATCCCCCGCGCTCTTTTTTGTCATCATTTTCCTGCTGTTTTTATTTTGTATAATTTTATTCCCAATGAGAATCTCGGCATTATGCCCACCGGCGTCAGCGCGTTGATGGCGACGATTTTTTGGGAAATCGCCCGCCAAATCTTTGGCTATTATCTGGCGCATGCCGCCGCGTTGGATCGCGTTTATGGCGCGTATCTTTTTCTCGTGGCCGTGGTGTTGTGGATTTATTATTCTTCGCTCATGTTCATCCTCGGCGCAGAAATCGGCCAGTTGTATCGCGAACGGTTGGCCGGCAGCAAGCATGAAGTTGGCCTTGGAATTGACGCGTGGGATTTGTAAATTGTTATCATGTTTATTGACTACGCAAAAATTTTTGTCGAAGCCGGCCGCGGTGGCAGCGGCTGCATGAGTTTTCGCCGGGAAAAATTCGTTCCCAAAGGCGGCCCGGATGGCGGCGACGGTGGTGACGGCGGTGATGTGATCATCGAGGTTGGCGCCGGCCTGCGCACACTGCAGGATTTCCACATGCACAAGCATTTTCGCGCCGAGCGCGGCGAACATGGCAAAGGTGCGAACAAAACCGGCCACGACGGCAAAGACATCGTGTTTGGCGTGCCGCCCGGCACCGTGGTAAAAGACTTTGCAACCGGTGTGGTGCTGGCCGATTTGGTGACCATGAACGAACGCTTCGTGATTGCGCGCGGCGGTCGCGGTGGCCGCGGCAACGCACGGTTTGCCACCTCAACCAATCAAGCCCCGCGCGATTGGGAAGTCGGCGAAATGGGCGAGAGTCGCTGGCTGGTTCTTGAATTGAAATTGCTTGCCGATGTTGGGCTGGTGGGCTTGCCCAACGCCGGCAAATCCACTTTGCTCTCCCGCATTACCTCGGCGCGACCGAAAATTGCAGATTATCCGTTTACCACGCTTACGCCCAATCTTGGCGTGGTGCAATATAAAGAAAACAATTCTTTTGTCGTGGCGGACATTCCCGGCCTCATCGAAGGCGCGCATGAAGGCCGCGGCCTCGGCATCGAATTTTTGCGCCACATCGAGCGGACTTCCGTTTTAGTGGTGATGATCGAGGTTACCGCAGAGAATTTGGCTGCGGATTACGAGACCCTCATCAGTGAAATGACGAGTTACAATCCCATATTGGCGCAAAAACCGCGCATTGTGGTTTTAACGAAAATGGATCTCGTGACGGAAAAAAAAATTGGTAAGAAGTTTTTGCAGTCCCTCGATTATCCAACTTGCCGAATTTCTGCAGCCACCGGGGCTGGAATTGATGAATTACTGGGAATGATGTGGAAAGCGGTTGAGGGCAATGCCAATTCGCGAGCACAATGAATCACCCTCAATCAATTGAATAAGCTGTGAGAGGTGGGGTCAGATGAATCACCAAGAACTCTCCGCGCTGTTGCGCTTACTCGCCGTGCCGCGCATTGGGCCAGCGCGGGTGCGGGCATTGGTGGGCCATTTTCATTCGACGGCGGCAGTGTTAGCGGCGCCGGTGCCGGCGCTTTGCCGGGTTGAAGGTATTGAGCGCACGCTGGCCGAAAATATTCATCAAGCCGACAATGCCGGAATAGCGGAACAGCAAATCGCATTGGCGGAGAAACACGAATGCCGCCTGTTGACTTTTTGGGATGCCGAGTTTCCTGCAATTCTTAAAAAAATTTACGACCCGCCGGTGGTGCTCTTTGTGAAAGGCGGAATCCACGCCGCTGATGCCACCGCGATAGCCGTGGTTGGCACCCGCGCCCCAACCGAATATGGCAAGCTGGCGGCGGAGCGTTTGGTCGCGGCCTTGATTGAGCGGCGTTTCACGATCGTGAGCGGGTTAGCGCGCGGCATCGATACCGTCGCGCATCAAGCGGCGGTGAAATCCAATGGCCGGACCCTGGCGGTGCTCGGCTCCGGCCTTGATCAAATTTACCCGCCGGAAAATCGCCGGCTGGCGCAGGAGATCTCGCAACACGGCGCGGTGATCTCTGAATATTTTTTTGGCACCAAGCCGGATGCCGTCAATTTTCCCCGGCGCAATCGTATCATCAGCGGCTTGACCTTGGGCACGCTGGTGATCGAAGCCGGCGACGAAAGCGGCGCGTTGATCACCGCGCAAAATGCACTGGAACAAGGCCGTGAAGTGTTTGCGGTGCCCGGCAGTATTTTTAGCCCCAAAAGTTGCGGCCCCCACCGTTTGATTCAAGACGGCGCCAAATTGATTATTGGCGTCGAGGATATACTCACCGAACTGCCGCCGCAGCTTGATATGTTTGCGCAAGCGCCACCCGCGCCACCGGCCATAGCGCTGACGGATCTCGAGCAAAAAATAGTGGCGCAATTATCACACGAGCCGCGGCACGTGGATCTGCTCGCCCGGCATACGAACCTGCCGACTTCACAACTCCTGTCACTGTTGTTGGGTTTGGAATTTAAAAATGTCGTCAAGCAGTTGCCGGGCACCCTGTTCGTAAAAATAAATTCGTGAAAAAAACGTTGACTCAACTTGTGAAAATTCGTATATTGTTTAGTTCGGCGGGTGCAGATAGCCCGCCGTTTTGTTCATTGCAATAGGATATTTTTTTCGGAGGGCTAGACCTAATTGGTAAGGCGGCAGTCTTGAAAACTGCTGGGCTTATCACCCTTGGGAGTTCGAGTCTCCCGCCCTCCGCTCATTTTAAATTTTCAATTGAAAATTTAAAATTGACAATTTACAATTCGGAGAGATGCCTGAGTGGCCGAAAGGAGCCGCCTGCTAAGCGGTTGTAGTGC
>CAYUVM010000049.1:0-13406 GCA_964447935.1 uncultured Cytophagia bacterium
CCCCTTGTGGGCTGCTGTCGAAGCCGATAATAGCTATACTCAGAAAACGCCCCACCAGGGGCGGGACTACAAATTTGTAAATTTTATTTTTTAACAGCCTCTAAGACCCGAAGGCACGAAATTTTTATTTTAGAAAATGCTTGTCAGCGTGGCAACCAAAACCCAGTTGCTTTCTTCAAAACTTGATCATCCTATGCTCTTCGGGTCTTGGTGCCTTCGTGGTTTATACTTTATAAATAATCCACGTTACAATATTTCACCGAAATTTGAAATGCGCAAGAGGAATTTTCACGGATTAACTTGCGCTTTTGCGAGAAACTGGCTATCTTTAAAACACCAAAGTGGCATGATTAGGAAAACATGGTTGAGGACATCCGTATGAACCGAACAACTTTCAATAGCCTATTTTTAAATTTTCTATTATTATTTTTCGCGTGTAATAAATTACCATCGACTGAAAATAATAACTTGACCGATTCGCCGCCGGGAACGGGCGCCAGCCTCGACGGCAAACCAATTTTTCCGGCGGATAACCCCTGGAATCAGGATATTTCCACGGCACCGGTTGATCCCAATTCCATGGCGTTGCTAACGAGTATCGGTTTGAATACGGGGCTGCATCCGGATTTCGGCACGGTGTGGAACGGCGCGCCCAACGGCATTCCGTACATCGTGGTGGCCGGAAATCAACGCCAGGTTCCGGTCACCTTCGATTATGCCGATGAGAGTGATGCCGGGCCATACCCCATTCCCGCCAACGCGCCGATTGAGGGCGGCCCGAATGGCAGCGGCGACCGGCACGTCATTGTGATCGACCGCGACAACTGGCTGCTGTATGAATTGTTTTCGGCGTTTCCGCAAAATAACGGGGCGAGCTGGCGCGCCGGTTCGGGCGCGATTTTTAATTTGAACTCGAACACGTTGCGGCCCGCGGGCTGGACCTCGGCGGATGCAGCGGGTTTGCCGATCTTCCCGGGCTTGGTGCGCTACGACGAAGTGGTCGAGCAAAAGGCCATTCGCCACGCGCTGCGTTTCACTTGTCCGGTCACCCGGCGTGCCTACGTGTCTCCAGCGCGCCATTTCGCCAGCAATCGCACCGACGCCAACTTGCCGCCAATGGGCATGCGCGTACGTTTGAAAGCGAGTTACGACCTTTCAAGTTTTCCGGCGGAAGTGCAGGTGATTTTAACGGCCTTGAAGCAATACGGCATGTTCGTCGCCGATAATGGCAGCGCCTGGTACCTCAGCGGTGCGCCAGACTCGCGTTGGGATGAAGATCATCTGCATACGCTGCAACGCGTGCAAGGCCGTGATTTTGAAGTGGTGAAAATGGGAACAGTGATTACCCAGTAAGAACGTTCGCTGCAAAGCCTTTTGTGTAATCTGACTACGGGACGTCGAGGTTTTGTGTTCGTACTTGTTGCGCATTTTGCTCTTCTGCATGGCGCTGGCTTTTCTGAAGATGCCCGGAAAACGGATATCGTTGGCGTGAGTTTTCCCGCCGCGCCATTGCCGGGAGCTGCCGGCTTTGCTATGCAAATTTCATTTTAATGTCTCATTTCATTCTTGGAATCGACGCCGCGTGGACGGCACATCATGCGGCCGGCGTAGCGCTGGTGCAAATGTCGGCGCGTCGCCAGCCGCAACTGCTTCATGTCGCCCGTTCGTATGCAGAGTTTTGCCAACTCGCCGCCGGTGATAAAATCGATTGGGCGGCCCGAGTTCGCGGCAGTTCACCAGAGCTTCCCGCCTTGCTGGCAGCATGCCAAAAAATTTGCGGGGTGTTGCCCAGCGTTGTTGCGCTTGATATTCCGCTCGGGGCCCAGCCGATCAATGGGCGCAGAACCGCGGACCGGCTGGTGACGAAAAATTACATTACGCGCAAAGCCGGCACTCATTCCCCGACGGCACAACGTCCGGGACCAATTAGCTTGCAGCTCTTTGAACAACTTACGCGCAGCGGTTTTGAATGGCAACACGCCGAAGTCCCATCGCAGCAAAAGAAAAACGCGCGGGTCTTTATCGAAGTGTATCCGCATCCGGCGATTATCGAATTGCTCGGACTCCCAGAACGGCTCAAATACAAAGCCAGCAAAGTGCAAAAATACTGGCCGGAGCTTGATCGCGTTCAGCGCCGTCTCGCCGTCGTAAAAAATTTGAATCGCCTGCGCTCGGCGCTCAACAAACAAATCGCCGGCGTTACGCAAAAGTTACCTGCGGCGCAATCGTTGCAACGCGCTTCGCAATTAAAGGGCTATGAAGATGCGCTTGATGCCGTTGTCTGTGCGTGGATAGGCTACGAGTTTTGGGCTGGACGCTGTGTGGCTTACGGCGATGTGAACTCGGCCATTTGGCTGCCAAAACCTGCGGGACTAAAACAAAGCCGGATTCTCACGAATTATTGAGCTTTGCATAACAAATTGGAAACAGTGCAAGCTTCATGCTCGGATGTCATTCCGGAGGCATCCTGTTCCAATCACGCACAGTGCTGGATTACAAACAAGATGCTTCCAGCATGACATTTCCTTTTACTTTTGCAAACATCAATAAAACGCCTGGGAAAGTTACTCCGCGTGAGTTTTGATTGGTGTGAAATAATTTTTATGCGAAAAGATTTACGCCTTCTTCAAAAGCAAATCATCGCCTGTAAGCAATGTCCGCGACTCGTGGCATGGCGTGAACAAATGGCGCGAGAAAAAGTCAAGCGCTTTGTCGACGAGGCATATTGGGGAAAACCACTGCCGAGTTTTGGCGATCCGCACGCGCGTTTCTTAATCGTGGGATTAGCGCCGGCGGCGCACGGCGGCAATCGCACCGGCCGCATGTTCACCGGCGACCGCAGCGGTGATTGGCTCTTTCGTGCGCTGCACAAAGCCGGTTTTGCAAATCAACCGACTTCGGTGCATCGCGATGATGGCTTGCAACTCAGGGATTGTTATATCACCGCCACCGCTCGCTGCGCCCCGCCGCAGAATAAATTGACCCCCGCGGAAATTGCCAACTGCCGCCCGTATCTTTGGCGTGAAATCGAATTACTTAAAAATGTGCAGGTGATTCTGGGATTGGGCAAGATCGGTTTTGATAACGCGTTGTCGGCGTTTTCTGAAATGCATCATTTGCAAATGGCCGTGCGCCCTAAATTCGGACATGGCGTGGAGTATCAGCTCAACGGCAAATTGGTTTTAATGGCAACCTTCCATCCGAGCCAGCAAAATACATTTACCGGCAGGCTAACCGAGGCAATGTTTGACAAAATTTTTCGCCGGGTGCGCAACTGGCTTCACGACTGACGCGGGAACCATGGGAAAAAAGCGTTGGTCGATTCGATGTAGTTTTTATATTCCGGTTTCGTGACCACGAGGCTCTTTTCCAAAAGTGCGACGCCGGAAACGCGCATGAGCAGGAATGTCATTAACATTGGGCTAATGAGGGTCCACCAATTCGAAGGCGTATTGAGCGCAAACGCATAAAATCCCCACCAGATCAGCGCCTCACCAAAATAATTGGGATGTCGCGTGTAAGCCCACAAGCCGGTTCGCATCACCTTGCCTTTATTTAGCGGGTTGCGTTTGAAACGCGCCAATTGAAAATCGCCGATAGCTTCGAAGAAAAAACCGAGGCCCCACAAAGTGATTCCGCTCACGTCGAATACATTCCCCCACGGCTTCGCGCTTTGTTGTGCGGCCAGCAACGGCCAGGAGACGAGCCAAAGCACCAACCCCTGCAATAAGAATACTTTAAAATAACTCCTCCACCAGAAAGACTCTCCGGCTTGTTCGCGCCACGCCCGATACCGCGGATCTTCGCCGTGGCCCCAGTTTCTCCGCAGAATGTGCAGAGCCAAACGCAGCCCCCAGATGGCAACCAGTGCAGTAACCAGCCATGGCCGCGTCGAATAATCTGCCTTGAGGTTGAAATAGAATAAACTCACAATTATGAAACCGAGGCCCCAAAAAACATCGACGATACTGGCGTCCTTTTTTAGCAGACTGATAATCCAAAGCAAAGTCATACAGGACAGGCTAACCCCAAGACCCGAGAGTAAATTTTCAAAAGTGATCATAGGTAGAGTAAGTTTTAACGTAAACCGCGACGAGGGCTATGCTGATTTATGAACTGAATGGCAATATTATCATCGTAAGGCCATTCGAAGCAGAAATTTTAACTTCCCCATCCTCCTCCGCCGGGCGTGCAAATCATCAATTCTTCGCCGCGCTCCGCTGGATACGAGGCGTTGCCTTCCAACGGTTGCTGCGTTCCATCCAGGTGAATACGAATATTTTCGCCGGCTTTTCCAGGTTTGCCCTCATTCAAACCGAAAGGCGAAGTATGCCGCCGCTGCGAAAGCAACGAGATTTTTAACGCTTTCAGAAATTTGAAATGCCGGATGACCCCGTCGCCGCCGCGCCAGCGGCCATTGCCACCGGAGTTGGGGCGAATCGAAAATTGCACCACGCGCACCGGATAGCGCGTTTCCAAAATTTCCGGATCGGTGATGCGCGTGTTGGTCATGTGCGTGTGCACCGCGTTGGCGCCGGGATAATTTTCCGCGGCGCCAACGCCGCCGCAAATGGTTTCATAATAACCAAAGGTTTCATCGCCAAACGTTACATTGTTCATGGTGCCCTGACTCGCTGCGGCGACGCCGAGCGCGCCCAGCAACACATCGACCACCCGTTGCGAAGTCTCGACGTTGCCGCCAACCACCGCGCGGCCGCGAGTGGGATGGATGATACATTTTTCCGGAATAATAAGGCGAATCGGCTCCATGCAGCCATCATTCAGCGGAATGCGTTCGTTGACCAAGCAGCGAAAAACATACAACACCGCGGCGCGTACCACCGCCGGTGGCGCATTGAGATTATATTCACTCTCTTTTCCGGTGCCGGTAAAATCGACGGTCGCATTTTCTTGTGCAATCGTGATACGCACCGCGATGGGCGTGCCGTCATCCAGCGTATCTTGAAAATGATAACTTCCGGCAGGAATGCGACGCAGTGCCTCGCGCACCTGCCGCGCCGCGTTATTGCGCACGTGGCGCATGTACGCCAACACCGTTTCCAAACCGTAATGCTCCGTCAATTCTTCCAACCGGCGCACGCCGGTGTGATTCGAGGCCATTTGCGCCTGCAGATCGGCGCGATTGTCGGCAAGATTGCGGGTGGGATATTTTCCCGTCGTAAAAAGATTCGCCAAAAGCGTTTCGTCAAATTTACCGGCCTCTACTAATTTCACATTATCGAGCAACACGCCCTCTTCTTCGAGCCGCGTTGAAAACGGCGGCATCGAACCGGGTGTAATCCCGCCGATCTCGGCGTGATGCGCGCGGCTTGCCGTGAAGAAAATCGGCTGTGTCAAATCATTTTTAGCAAACACGGGCGTGACGACAGTAATGTCGGGAAGATGCGAGCCGCCGCCGAATGGATTATTCGTCGCAAACACATCGCCGGGCGCGATTTGCGTGTGCGCCTGCAAAACTGAACGCACACTCTCTCCCATTGCGCCGAGATGCACGGGAATATGCGGTGCATTCGCGACGAGATTACCATTCGCATCAAACAACGCGCAAGAAAAATCGAGTCGCTCTTTTATGTTTGTAGAAATCGCGGTGCGCCGCAACACATTGCCCATTTGCTCGGCAATCGACATGAACAGATGGTTGAAAATCTCGAGCGCAATCGGGTCGGCTTCGTTCGTGGAATGGGTTTCCACTTTGTTGTCTGCATGCTCATCATGCGTTGGCGCTAAAATGATATTCCCGAACGCATCGACACTCGCGACGAAATCCGGTTCCACCAAAATCGTTGCAATATTTTCCAAAATGATCGCCGGACCACGCACAACCGCGCCGGGCGTTAATTCCTCGCGGCGAAACACGGCGGTGGGCCATTCTTTATTTCTAAAAATCACCGGCACCAAACGAGCCGGAGCGGGAAAATATTTTTCGGTTTTGTTTTCCACCGGCGGCGGAATGTCCGTTGTACCAACGACTTCGACGCGGCATTGCAAAATTTCGATGCCGCGCCCTTCGCGAATGTAGCCGTAAAGTTGGCGATGCTTCTCGGTAAACTCGCGCTCGTAATTATGATCGGACGGCGCCAGAATGGTCAACGGCGTTTCGGTGCCGGTGTAGCGCAAATCGAGTTTGCGAATGCTCCGCATCGCGGCGGGCGCGAATCCTTGCGCGCTAATAAGCTTTTCTCCTTCACGCGCGAGCCGCTGAAATTCAACTTCGAGTTGTTGCAACGAATTTTCATTGAGCGGAAAACGCGCCACCGGCGCCGAGCCTTCCCAGATGGTATCGGCGAGGCCAATGCCATACGCCGAAAGCACACCGGCGAACGGGTGCAACAGAATGCGTTTGATGCCGAGATGCCGCGCCACGGCACAGGCATGTTGCCCGCCGGCGCCACCGAAACAACACAACACATGTTCGCGCACATCATGCCCGTGCGCCACGGAAATTTCTTTGATCGCCTGTGCCATTTTCAAATTGACCACTTCGAGAAAGCCCTCAGCAATTTGATACAGGCTTAAATTTTGGCCTTCGACGAGACATTGATTTTGTATTGCTTCAATCTTTTGCGCAACGCGTTCGCGATTGAGTTCAAAAGGAAAATTTTCCGGCAATAGGCGGCCGAGAAAAAAATTGACATCCGTCGTCGTCAATTCGGTGGCTTGGAAATTTCCCAACGCATCTTTTAAACCGTAACATAACGGGCCCGGATTAGAGCCGGCGCTTTTCGGGCCGACCGTTAAACGTCCGGCGACAAATTTGCAAATCGAGCCGCCGCCCGCCGCAACGGTGTGAATGGCGAGCATCGGTGCTTTGATGCGCACGCCGGCTGTAACCGTTTCATAGACGCGCTCAAATTCGCCGTCGAAGCGCGAGACATCCGTCGACGTGCCGCCCATATCGAAGCCGATGATTTTGGGAAAGCCAAACCAGCGCCCAAGGCGCGCACAGGCAACAACGCCCGCAGCGGGCCCCGATAAAATCGCATTATGGCCGCGAAAACGCTGCGCTTCGATGAGGCCGCCGCTCGATTGCATCATTTGAAGTTGGGAACCGTGAAGTTGATCTTGCAACGTGCATAAATACGTCAGAAGTAATGGCGTGAGGTAAGCGTCGGCAGTGGTGGTATCGCCGCGCGCGGTGAGCCCGATTTCCGGGCACACTTCGTGCGAACACGAAATGTTTTGAAACCCGAGCGACCGGGCCAAAGCCGCAACAGTTTTTTCGTGTTGGGGAAACGCGAAGCCGTGCAGAAAAACAATGGCGAGATTGCCGATATTCTGCGCGCGCAGCGTTTGCAATTGTTCTTGAATTTTCGTCAAATCCGGCGCACGCAAAACTTCGCCGTTGGCCGCAAGGCGTTCGTCAATTTCGACAACAGTTTGATAAAGTACAGAAGGTTTGACGATGCGAATCTCAAAAATATCGGGCCGTTGTTGCGTGCCGATGTGCAGAACATCGGCGAAGCCGCGGGTGATCAACAGCGCGTGCGGGCGGCCTTTGCGCTCGAGCAGCGCATTGGTGGCAATGGTCGTTCCCATTTTAACTTCACACGGCGGAATGGGCGCGTCATCTGCCAATTCTAAAATTTTGCGGATGCCGTCGAGAGGGGCGCGATTTGAGGAGAGCACTTTGGCGCATTTCAATTCGCCAGTGGGCGAGCGGCCGAGACAGTCGGTAAAGGTGCCGCCGCGGTCGATGTAGAATTGCCAGAGGTTCGCGGTCATCTCAGTTCTCAAGCAGCACTTGCACCGGCGTCGTCAGTTCAAACTTGCCCCACGTGAGACGCAGCGTCACATTTTTTATATCTTCTTGCGCGGGCGTCAGAGAAATATTGAGCAGCGCGGCGGTTTCGGTGGTCGTTTTAAAGGTGAGCGGAACTTTGAATGCAGCCGTGGCTTTGTCAATTTCAAACGCGTCTAATTTGTTGCTGCGGGTTTTCACCGGATCAATAAAAGCCAGGCTCCACGTGGCGCCGTCGGTGGTGCGATGCACGCCGAGATAGTACGAACCGGGCGCAATACTTTGGCTGCCGATTTTCAACGGCAGATTAGTGTCGAGTGTTGTCCATAAATCTTTGCCCATACGCCAGGTTTTGCCTTTCGTCATGCCCTCCAACGCGCCCGCGGCGTCATATTCGGGTTTCCATTGCGGGCGGCCAAAATCAATCGCCACTTCGCCGGCGGCGCCGTTGGTGACATTGTTCCAATACAGGATGCGCGTCAAGCCGCGGTCAGTAATATTATCGACAAAAGCGGCGATTTTTTTCCCTTCTTGCGCTGATAGCGCGGCAGCGAGTAAAAAAAGCCAAGAAAACAATAATCCTTTGGGGTTCATGATTAACCTCCGTGTTGAATTTTGTCCAATATCATATTTTAGGTCGAATTGCAAAAACAAGATAACAAACAGCGGCGATGAAAGCAAGATGGAATGTTTGAAGAATATCATGACTCAGTTTAGCGGACAAACTAACCGGTCAGTCCGCTCGGGAATGAAGCATTATTGCAATGCAGCCAGCCGGAGAGACGCGCTTGACTTTCAGGCCAAATGAATTTATCTTATCATCAAATCAAACATTCCACCCATCTGGAAATGGAGAAATATATGCAAAGACTTTTTCTCATGCTCTGCGGCCTCGCTGGTTTTATTATTGGCGCGAACAGCGCTAACGCGCAACAAAAAATTGAAAGCCTGTTTTACTACATTGACGATCCCGACAGCTACGCGAGCTTGCAAAAAAATATCAAACACATTAGTATCATTGCGCCCGCCATGTACAATGTTGATGAGGACGGCGTCGTTTGGGGCGAGGTCGATCCCCGCGTTTTGAAATTGGCCAAACAACACCAAGTCGAAGTGATGCCGCTGATTCACAACCCCGGTTTTAACCAGGAGATGCTGCACAAGCTGCTGGCCAATGAAACGGCGCGACAACGCACGATTGCGAGTTTGCTGGAGGAATGCCAAAAATACGGTTATCGCGGCATTCAGTTTGATTTTGAAAATTTGGGGATCAACGACAAAGAAGCCTTCACGCAGTTTTTTGCCGAAACCGCCAAAGCGCTGCACGCGGGCGGCTTTCAACTCAGCATCGCCGTCGTGCATCGGCCGGAAAAATACCCCGGTCCGACCAAGTACTTTAAATGGCTGTATAAAAATTGGCGCGCCGGTTATGATTTGAAAGCGCTGGCCGCGTTGGGCGATTTTATTTCGGTGATGACGTACTCGCAACACACGCGCCGCACGCCGCCGGGGCCGAACGCCGGCATTCCGTGGGTCAAAAAAAACATCGAATTTTTTCTCGCGGAGGTGCCGCCGGAAAAACTCTCTTTGGGCATTCCCGTGCAATCGCAGCATTGGTTTACCGAACAAGATGAACAGCACGTGGCCAACGCGCGTTCGTGGAGCAAAGGCTTGTCGCATGCCGAGGCCTTATCTCTGGCCGAAAGATTCGGCGCAAAAATCACCTGGCTGGACGAGCAAAAAGTGCCGTTTACGTTTTTCGAAAATGGCGGGCTGTTCGAATACATCTTTTTAGAGAATGCGCTATCGTTTCAACACAAGTTGGATTTGGTTAAACTTCATAAGCTGCGCGGCTTCTCTGTGTGGGTGATCGGCCAAGAGGATCCCGAGGTTTGGAAAATTTTGGAGAAAGTCGACGTTCGCTAAACCATGAAACTCGAAAGCCTCCATCGTCTTCAGCGTCTGGCCATCCCGTTGCATACAGCTTGGGACTTTTTCTCGGATCCGCGCAACCTGCGTGATATTACGCCGCCAGAATTAGGATTCCAAGTCACCTCCACGCCGGCGGAAAAAATGTATCCCGGCATGATCATCTGCTATCGGATCACACCGCTTTGGGGGCTGTCCCGCCAATGGATTACGGAAATCACGCATGTGGCCGAGCCGCAGTTATTTGTCGACGAGCAACGTTTTGGCCCGTATCGTTTTTGGCACCATCAACATTTGTTTCGCGAAATTGCCGGCGGTGTTGAAATGGAAGATCGCGTGCATTATATAGTACCTTTCGGCTGGCTCGGACATTTCGCTGCGGCGAGGCTGGTAAAAAGAGAATTGCAAAAAATTTTCGACTTTCGCCGGGAGGCGCTAGCGAAAAAATTTGGAACTATTTAATTCTACTTAGCCAAATTTAAAATTGTGCCCACGAAAAACGCGAAAAGCTTTTGAGTGTATTTTGTGTGTTTCGTGGGCCACGCGAGGTAACCTGACTAAGTAGAATTAATTGGAGCCGCCAAACCCGGAGTGCAAGTTTTTGTTGGCCGGCTGTCATTCCGCCGGAATCCTGTTTAAAATCAAACCAAGCGCTGGCGCAAACCCCGAGGCTTTCAGCAACCGGGCTGATAGCCTATCTTCAACTGGCGGATTAAACCGGATGCAATTGAAAAATTCAAGAAAGGATTCTCCTCTCATGCGCAAACTCTGTATAGCCATAATTATTGCGCTTCATTTAACCAGCACCATTCAAGCGCAAAACGCCATCATTAAGAACAATGCGAATTTAGTCGAGCAACTGCTGCGCTCGCGGCCGGATTGGTTCGGGGAAATTTTAAAAAACGCCGCGTCCTACGAAGTCCAAATTTTATATACGCAAATCGATCGCGACAAAAACAATAAGCCGTCGTTTCGATCTTATTCCTATCGCGTTAATCCGAAAGAATATTTCTACCCCGCCAGTACCGTTAAATTTCCTGCCGCGGTTTTGGCGCTCGAAAAACTCAATCGGCTCGGCATGCAAAATGTAAACAAGTTTACGAGTTTGCGGATTGACAGCGCCGCCAGTGGGCAAACGCGTGTGACCCACGATTCCAGCGCCGATAACAATCGGCCATCAATTGCGCACTATGTCAAGAAGGTTTTTCTCGTCAGCGACAACGATGCTTTCAACCGGCTCTATGAATTTCTCGGCCAGCGTGAGTTGAACGAAGGGCTGTGGAAAAAAGGCTTCAAAGACGTCCGGCTGGTGCACCGGCTGGCGATAGCGCGTTCCGCCGAACAAAATCGCGCCACCAACCCGTTTACTTTCTTTGAAAAAGAACAAATCATTTATCAACAGCCGCTGGCGATCAACCCGGTTATTTTTGCGAACAAACTCAAAACGACGCGGCGCGGCAACTGTTTTATGAAAGGCGACTCGCTCATCAATGAGCCCAAGGATTTTTCCGGCAACAACTATTTTGGCATTGCCACCCAACAAAACCTTCTCAAAGCGGTGATGTTCCCCGAAGCGGTTTCCGCCAAACAACGGTTTCAATTAACGGCAGATGACTATCGCTTTCTATACAAATACATGTCGATGCTGCCGCGCGAGTGCGCCTATCCTGAATACGACCCAACTGAATACAATGACAGCTACGTCAAATTTTTCATATTCGGTGATTCGAAGCAGCCGATTGCACCGAATATTCGCATTTTCAACAAAGTCGGCGAGGCGTATGGTTATTTGAGTGACAATGCCTATATCGTGGATTTTGAAAATAAGGTTGAGTTTCTGCTGACTGCCGTCATTTACGTCAACGCCGATGGCATTTTTAATGACGATAAATATGAATACGACACCATCGGCTTTCCATTTTTAGCCAATCTCGGCCGTGTCATTTACGATTATGAAAAAACGAGACCGCGAAAACATGCCCCGAATTTGGAGAACTTTCGCCTCGACTATGCCGAGCCGCGAAAAAATGCGTATGTCACCATCAAAGTTGTGCCGCCAGTGATGCCGGATAGCGCAAAAATTTTAATTGCCGGCAATCAACCGGCCTTCGGGGACTGGGATCCCGGCAAAATTATGCTGCAAAAACAAAACGATTCGCTGTGGACGATGACGCAAAAATTTCCCAAAGGCCTATTCGTTGAGTTTAAAATCACGCGCGGCAGTTGGGACACCGAGGCGATTTATCAATCAGGCGTGGTGCCGGGGAATACGAGCTTCGTTGCCCGCGTGGATACGACCATTACGTTGCGTCCCGTAACTTGGCGCGATCTCATGAGTGCTTCGACGGCGCTTAGCACAGGTTCCGGCATTACCGGAACGGTGAAATATATTCGCGCGGTGAAGAGTCCGAAGCTGCGGCATCCGCGCGATGTAATTGTATGGCTTCCGCCCTCTTATGAGAAAAGCAAAACCCAGCGCTATCCGGTGTTGTACATGCACGACGGACAAAATATCATCGATCCGCGCACCTCATTCGGCGGTTATGATTGGCGTGTCGATGAAGTGGCCGACAGTTTGATGCGCGCGGAAAAAATGGAAGAGATTATTATCGTCGGAATTTACAATTCACCGGATCGCACCCCGGAGTATTCCGACTCCGAGCTCGGCCGGGGTTATATTGATTTCGTCGCGAACGAGCTTAAGCCAATGATCGACCAAACTTATCGTACCAAACCCGAAGCGAAAAACACTGCAATCATGGGATCATCGATGGGCGGGCTAAGTTCGTTTTTATTTGTGTGGAAACGTCCGGATATCTTCTCGAAGGCTGGCTGCCTTTCCAGCGCGTTTTTGTGGGAGGACGATAAAATTCTGAAAGAAGTCAAAGCCTATGCCGGCGCGAAAAAACTGATTCGTGTTTATCTCGATGACGGTAGCGAAGGCCTGGAAGCGCGGCTGAAGCCGGGTTACGATGAAATGGTGCGATTACTGCAAGCAAAGGGCTACAAGCGCGGCGTTGATCTGGAATATTTCTACGATGAAGGCGCGGTACACAACGAATCCGCATGGGCGAAACGTATTTGGCGGCCATTGCTGTTTATGTTTGGGAAGTAAAACGGTTTCCAAGCCGAGAGATGATTCTAACGTGTGCTATGTACAACCGCATTGGTTGTTTATGTCAAATTGGCGGATATTCGTATCGAATTAGCTCATAAACTGCCAGAAATACTAAATTTTTTTCTGCTAAATTGGCAGCCATTTTAATTTGCCAACAGTACTCTTACGTTATGTTTTTTTGTAAGATAGTTTGCTTTATAAACTTGGCATTGCTTTTGTATATCCGCTGTGATGGTTTAGGACTAACGTAAACTTGACATCGGACTAAAAGCTTTGGACACCACAGACTTATAATACATGACTCTCGATAAATTCACCCTTAAAGCTCAAGAAGCCGTCATTCGCGCGCAGCAAATGGCCGGTGAGCACAATCATCAGCAGATCGAAGCGGAGCATTTGCTCAAATCGCTGTTGGACGATCATGAAGGTGTGCCGCTGGCGATTCTCAAAAAACTCGGTTCCAATGTTGGGCTAATTCTGAGCCGGGTCGATGAGGAATTGCGCAAAATTCCACGCGTGCAGGGCAGTGGCGCGGTCGGCAATATTTATCTTTCGCCGCGCGTCAATAACATTTTCAACACGGCGTTGAATGAAATGCGC
>CAYUVM010000050.1:0-13404 GCA_964447935.1 uncultured Cytophagia bacterium
CGCAGCCAGCGCGCTTTACAACCTTATATTGCTTAGGGCGCCGGGCCGTATTGGTTGCATGACATCAAAGTCCGCGAAGATTTTTACGGCGATGAGGCCATCGTGAAATCCAAACTCAAGCCTGGCGCGTATGCCGGTGGCGGCATGAATTTCATGGCGGCAAGCTGGTTCGGCTTGAATTTCGACGTCAAATATCATTTTATCGATTTCAACGTCAATCACGATCTCAGCGGGTTTGAATACGGCCTGGGGTTCTGTTTTATGTGGGGACGGTATCGCAGGTAAGAATTGAAGTTTGAAAATCGTGAAGCGAAGATCGAAAATGTCATTTCGTAGGAATCTTGTTTGTTGTTAGCAAACTGTCATTCCTACGAATGACAATGTGAGGACGCATGAATTACCGCTTAAAAATCATTCTATTTTTATTCACGGGATTGCTCTCGAATTCATTCGCACAAGGCATTTCGCGTTCATCCGGCATTGGCCTGCGGGTGAGTTATTGGAACATCACCGGCCAGCCGACGCGCTTCAATATCTCGAATGGCGCAACCAGCGCCGTTTACGATTTCTCTGGGCTTGGTTCATCGCTGTATTTTTTTTCGCGCGTGCAGCAGAGCAATTGGTTTTTCGAGTTTAGTCTCGGCGCGATGGCGCGTGTGCACGGCGAAGAAAAAATCGGCATGGAAGATCATGTCGAAGTCTCGGCGGTTATTCCGTTTCTTCTGGGATGGCGTTACGATGTGTTATCGAATCGGCACGCCAATTCTTTTCAACCTTATCTCGCCGGCGGCGTTGGCCCGTATTGGTCGACAGCGTTCAGCGTGCAAAATCAAGTTACCGGGGAAACCGTCAATGGCCAAGCGGATTTGCAGATGGGCGGCTATGCCGGCGGCGGCGCCAATTTTGTGCCGATCAGTTGGATCGCCATCAATTTTGATTTGCGCTATCACTTCGTCGATTTTCAGCGCCAGCGCGAGCCGAGCGGATTTGAGTTTGCGTTGGGTCTGAGCTTCATGTGGGGCCGCAAACGCGAAATTTTCCAGATTAAAGAAACGAAGGTGGTGGTGCGCGATATTTACCCGGCGTATTATCAGTTCTACAACACTTATCCAATTGCGCTGGTCACCGTGAAAAACCTGGCGGGCCACCCCATCGAAATCAACGTTCGCAGTTATGTGAAGGGTTATTCGGTGCGATCGAAAGACAGCGGCTTTATCAAACTCAATCGCAATGAAACCAAAGATATTCCGGTGACCGCAATTTTCGGCCCCAATCTGCGTGACACTTCACGGCGCACGCCGGCGGTAATTGACCTGGAAGTGGAAGCGCGTGCCGGCAGCACGCATCGCAAAGAAGCCAGCGCCGAAATTATGGTGCATAATCGCAATGCGTGGAACGGTGAAATCGACAAGCTCGGTTTTTTTGTGACCTCGGATGATGAAAAGGTTTTGCAGGTGAGCCGCAAATTTATCCGGGAGCAAAAAACCGAAGATTCAGATTCGACCGCAGCGGGAAATCTGCCGGCAGCAAAGGCCATTTTTGAAGCGCTTGGTAAAATGGGTCTGCAATATCAGCGCGACCCCAATATTCCTTTTTATAAAGATGATCGCGTGCAATTTGCGACGGAAACGCTCAATCTCGGTCACGGCGATTGCGATGATTTGGTGGTGTTGTATGCCTCGTTGCTGGAAAGCGCCGGTATCAACACAGCCTTCGTCGAAGTCACCGATCCGCAAAAAGATCTGGCGCATTTGTTCCTGCTGTTTGATGCCGGACTGAGCGCGAGCGAAGGCAATTTAATCAGCAGCAACGAGAAGCGTTACGTGATTCGCGAAGATACTCGCGGTAAAAAGATTGTTTGGATTCCAATTGAGACGACGCTGCTTAGCCGGGGCTTTGAAGAAGCCTGGAAAACCGGCGCGCTGGAATATTTGCAGGATGGCATTGTGCGCCAGGGTCTTGCCGAAAATTGGGTGAAAGTTATTGACGTCGAATAAGCGAAGGCCAGAAGCATAAAAGAGCAATTTAGGAACGCCACTTGAATGACTTACGCATTTTTCCAAACCGCTGATCAACGCGAATGAACGCTCATTCTTTTTAACTTAGCGACTATTGGCGTCTATTCGCGGCTTAGAAGTGGGAAAGTTATTTAATCGCCGATCCTTAGGAGTTTGCAATCATGTTAAAACGAATGCACTTGTTGATTTTTTTATTCGCCGGTATTTCTCAAAACGCCTTCGCTGCGGCGCCGATAAAAATTATCAGCGTTTCCGGCGATGTCAAAATCCGGCGCGGTGTTGAGGAGAATTGGCAGCGGGCGGTTGCCGGCATGCTGCTCGAAGCGGTTGACACCATTTTGACCGGTGAAGCCGCGACCGTAACGTTGGAAATTCAAGACGGCGCCACGTTCCGGCTGGGCAGTTTTGCCATTTTAGACGTTGCCGATCTGCGCAAAATAACCGAGCGAGAGATGTTCCTTTATTTGATGTCGCAAAAAGTGAATCAAATTCCCGCGCCCCCGGAGAAAGCGAAATTGCGCGTCGGCAATGTGAGTGTCATTCATGGCGCTTCCCAAGCCGAAACCGGGTCCAATAAATCCGCTGCGAATGCAACACAAAATTGGAAACCGGAATCCAATGGCGCGCAGGCTTTGTACGAGCAAGGCTATTATCCCAACGCGGTTGTCAAGTTGCACAAAGTACTGGCAAAATACCCCGGTCTCGAAGAATGCGGTGAGGTACATTTTAATCTTGGCCAAGCCTTCGAAGCGCTGCACAAGCCCGGGCAGGCAATTGAGGCGTATAAAACCGTGCTTGAACGGCTCTGCGCTAATGACGCGTCTAAACAACGCGCCGAAGAAGCTCGCCGGGCCATTGCACGCTTGAAGTGATTACGATTACGTTTTTGATTTTGTTTAAGAAAGGATAAGTCCGATGAAAAATATTCGTTTGTCTAAAAACGCTGCTTCAATTTTGTTGTTTTGGGTGATGGGCCTTTGGGCTTTGACCGCTTGCGATGTTCGCGTCCTCGATTCCGACGACAATGTCGCCAACACCAACTTTTCCGCCGTTGAA
The DNA here is from genome assembly GCA_964447935.1 of uncultured Cytophagia bacterium. GTDB lineage: Bacteria > Zhuqueibacterota > Zhuqueibacteria > Zhuqueibacterales > Zhuqueibacteraceae > Zhuqueibacter. The sequence goes on from CAYUVM010000050.1 coordinate 3,075, forward strand.
GCTTTTGCTTTTGAAATCGCCGTTAAAAATCAAACGCGTCTCAATTTGACTGCGATTAATGGCCCGGTTGACGTCATTGGCGTGGCGGGCGCCACCACGGCAAAAATCTTCGGCGAACGCCGCGTCGAATCCGAAAGTGCTGCCGATGCGCAAGCGCATCTCAAGGAACTGGAAGTGCGCGTCACTGATCGTCAAGACGAGGTTGCGGTGAATACGATCCAGCCCGATAACTCGCACGGGCGCAATTACAAAGTGGTTTATCATCTGCGGCTGCCGAACACGTGGAAATTTGCTGTCGATCATGTGAACGGCATCGTGACGATTGACTCACTGAGAAACGACGTGTCGCTGAAGGTCACCAATGGCAGCGTACAACTGCGTGAAGTATTCGGCAGTGTCAACGCCGAATTGGTGAATGGCCAATTGACGGGCAAGCTGTGGTTGCCCATGCAAGGCACCTGTAAAATGGCAACGGTGAACGGCCAAATTTTATTGACGCTACCCACCTCAACGACCGCAGAATTTTCCGCGGCGGTGACGAATGGCGATATCAATCTTTCTAATTTGTCTCTCAACAATTCCGTGAGCACACCCAAATCCTTGCGCGGCAAGCTGGGCAACGGGCAGGGCACGATCTCGCTCTCGACGGTGAATGGCAATATCAGCGTCAGCGGTTTTTGAGCGAAAGTTTACTCGATGAGCATCGCCCGGGCGCAGATGGAGCGCTTTGCCTCCAATAGCGTCCGGGTTTTTCATTTATGGCCGGCAATGATTTTCAATTTGCAAATCGGCGGAAAACTGTGTATCTTAAGCTTGTTGCTGGCACCTTGCTGCGCGTTATTTAATTTCTACGCAACCACCGCTATCCAGCAACAAATAACCAATAACCACACATGCTCATTTGCCGCGTGGTCGGAGACGTCGTTTCCACCATTAAAAACCAACATCTCAAAGGCCACAAGCTTCTGCTCGTACAACCGGTCGATCTCGACGGCGTGACGCCGAAAGGCGAGACGATGATCGCGCTCGACAAAGTTGACGCCGGCCCGCAGGATTTGGTGCTGGTGAATCGCGAAGGCGGCTCGGCGCGCTTGTTGTTGGGCGATCCGAAAATTCCGGTGCAAGCCGTGATCGTTGGCGTTGTCGACGCCCTTGACGTTCCGGCTTAATTCAACCGGCGCCGTAGCGATGGTGTCATCAGAAAATTTTATTGGGTTTTGTGAAACGCGATGAGTCGAAAATGAATTTAGACGAACGCATCAACCGGATGATTGCCGCGGAACGCGGCCACCAGCATCATGCGCCCAAGTGCAACTGGTGCTGGGTCTGCCCAGATTGCAAAACGGAAGTGGTGTCACACATCGTCCGCAACGGCGCGGCACGCGTCGGCGCCAATCCCGGCATCGGCCCGTTGCTCGGCGATGTGGCAAAAACCATCGATCACACCTTGCTCAAAGCCGAAGCGACGCAGACGCAAGTGGAACAGCTTTGCCAGGAAGCGGCGGAATACAGCTTCGCCAGCGTTTGTATAAACCCGACCTGGGTGCCACTCAGCTACAAACTTTTGCGTGGCACCGACGTGATGGTTTGCACGGTAATTGGTTTCCCGCTCGGCGCGACGACTACGGAAACTAAAACATTTGAGGCCCGGCAAGCGGCCGATTGCGGCGCCGCGGAAATCGATATGGTTATCAACATCGGCCGCCTCAAATCCAGTGATTATGATGCGGTCGAGCATGACATTTATCATGTGGTGCGGGCCTCGGCCCCGGCACAGGTCAAAGTCATCATCGAAACTTGTTTTTTAACCGACGATGAAAAAATCAAAGCCTGCGTGCTGGCGCAGGAAGCCGGCGCGCATTTCGTGAAAACCTCCACCGGTTTTGGCTCCGGCGGCGCGAAGATCGAAGACATCGCGCTCATGCGCCGCATCGTCGGCGAATACATGGGCGTTAAAGCCTCCGGCGGCATTCGCGAATATGAAACTGCGGCGCAAATGATCGAAGCCGGCGCCTCGCGCATCGGCGCCTCGGCGAGCATCGCGATTGTAGAGAAAAAGAAAGCGGCGTGAAGAACTGGTAGCCTGTTGCTGAATAAGCATTGTGATATGGGCAAGAAAAATGTCATTTCGGAGGAGTTTTTTTGATTTAAGTTTTCGATTGGTTGCGGTTCTCTGTATATTCCCCTTTTTCATTTCCTGTCATAAACGATCAGAGGATTACTCCCGCCTTCTCGCCTTCCGAAAAAAATGCGCTGAAATTCTCGACAAGCGTTCCGGCGCGATTCTGGTGATGAATCCGCGCAATGGGCTTGTATTGGCTTTGATAAATGAAAAACTCGGCGTCCAAAGTTCGACGCGCCCCGGCTCGACGTTTAAAATTGTGCCGGCGCTGGCGTTGCTGCAAAATGGGCTGATTCAGCCCAACAAGCAGTTCATTTGCAACGGGCAAATCGAGAGTCGCGGCAAAATATATCGCTGTTGGCTACGAGAAGGGCACGGCGAGCAAAATCTTTTTCAAGCGCTGGCCAATTCTTGCAATGTTTATTTTTTCCAGACCGGCGAGAGACTCACGGCCGAGAAGCTCAACACCACGGCGCGTCAGCTCCATCTTGGGAAATGCACGGGCATCAATCTCGCCAATGAAGATTGTGGCGAGCTTCCAGATTGGGTTTCGAATGATGAACGGCTCAATTTTACGGTCGGCCAAGCGCGCGCGTTGGCGGTGACGCCGCTGCAAATGCTCGCGATGATTTCGGTTGTTGCGAATGGCGGATTATTTTATCAGCCGTTTTATCCCAACTCGCCGCAAGAATTCGCCACCTTTCAGCCTGCCTTGAAAGAAAGCATTCACTTCGGCGATGAATTGCGGATTGTTAAAGAAGGTTTGCGGCAAAGTGCAGCGTATGGCACGAGCGCTGCGGCAAAAATATTCGAGTTGACGATGGCGGGCAAAACCGGAACGTCATCAGAATATTTTGGCAACAAAACCGCTGGCTGGTTTGTTGGCTTCGCGCCGTTTGAAAAGCCGGAGGTTTCTGTCGTGGTTTTTTTAGAAAACGGCCTCGGGGCATTGGATGCCGCGCCGATGGCGGGTGAGGTGTTTAGGAGTTACTGGGGCTGGGATTGAATCTGTCCTTATTTTGCCAAAAGCCTCTCGAATTTCCTTCGCAAGAATATTGTCGACTTATTTTCCGTTGGCAATCCATCCTTTATTGACCTTCCCAAAATTGCAAAAAGGTCAAGGCCAAAATCTTACTTTTAAGAAGCTTGGTTAAAAGGAGACTGTTGCCATCAGTTAAGTTATTGATAAACAAACGGTAAAAATTAATTTGGGCGGCATGGGGTTTGCGCTGAACTTCTGCAAATTCAGCGCTGGTACGGTTGTGTATCCTCACGGAGGGCGGAGAAATGAGCTTTGCGCTTTGGGAAAAAATTTTGTTGGCTATCCTTATTATTGGGACGATCACGATTTTTATCAGAGAACTTGCCAAAAAGATTGCGTTAATCAAAGCCGGCAACCCGGATCGCGTTCGCACCGACCGGCTGGGCGAACGCGGCTCGCGCGTGATAAAGGAAGTTTTGCTGCAATCGCGCGTGATCGGCGGTCGGCCGATTGTCGGCGTCATGCACACGGCGGTGTTCTTCGGCTTTGTTCTGTTTAGCTTCGAAACGATTGACCACTTTCTCCACGGCTTCGACCTTCCTTTTCTGGCGCCGCTGCTGGGAACGGCTTTGCCAGTTTATAAAAACCTGCTCGCCGTCTTCGCGGTGTTGGTGAGTCTCGCGATCATCGGCCTGGCATTTCGCCGTTTTGTATTGGTAAAAATTTCTCCCGATCCCAAATCTTACAGTTCCGGCTTCGTGGCGTTGCTCATTCTGCTTTTGATGCTGACCTATCTCAATGGCATGCAAGCGCAGCCCTTTTTGGCAAAAGCCAATTGGTGGCTCCATGCGGGTATCATCATTCTCTTTCCCCATCTCATTTTGCGCAGCAAGCATTTTCATATTGTGCTGGCGCCGATTAATATTTTTTTCCGCACGCACCGGCTTGGCGATTACTTGCTGCTCAATCTCGACATGGAAGCGCTCGCGGCGACGGACGAGGTGACGCTCGGTTTGGAAAAGCTGGGCGCCGTGCCGTGGAAAATGCGCATGGATTTTCTGAGTTGCGTGGAATGCCGGCGTTGCACCGACAACTGCCCGGCAAATATCTGCGGACAGGAACTTGATCCGCGCGGTTTCATTCTCGATGGACGCCAAGCGCTTATTGCGCAGGGTGCCGACGCTGCTGTCATCGGCAATATTATTTCCGAAACCGCGTTGGGCCAGTGCACGAGTTGCGGCGCGTGCGAAAACATTTGTCCCGTCGGCATCGAGCATTTGCAATTGTTGCTCGGCGCCAAACGCGCGCAGGCCCTGACCATTGGGAAGGGCATGGTGGCGACGGATTTTCTGCAAACCATTGAACGCTACGGCAATCCTTTTTCCGCGGCCAGCGAGGTGCGCGCGAAACTGCTTGATGATCTGCAAATTCCCATTTTCGTCAAGCATAAAACCGAGTGGCTTTTGTGGCTGGGTTGCGTCTGGAGCTATAACCATGACGCCCGCAACGCGGTGACGGCGATGGTTCAGGTGTTAAAAAATGCGCGGGTCGATTTTGGCGTCTTGGAAAACGAGGCGTGCTGCGGCCACCATTCGCGGCGTCAAGGCGAAGAGATGCAATTTCAAACATTGGCGCGGCAAAACCTGGAAACGTTCCGCGAACAGGGCATAAAAAAAATTCTCACGCCCTGTCCGCATTGCCTCCATTCGATGCGGCGGGAATATCCCACGCTGAACAATGCTTGGGGGCCGCAGGTGACACATCATTCCGAATTTCTCACCGGTTTAATTGCGCGCGGCGCGATTCGTCTCAACGGCACGAATGGCGCGGATAAAACGCTGACGTATCACGATCCTTGTTACCTTGGACGTTACGAAGAGATTTTTGAGGCGCCCCGCGCCGTGCTGGCCGAAGCCGGTTACAAGCTGCACGAGTTGCCGCGCCACCGCGACCGCGCACTGTGCTGTGGCGGCGGCAGTGCGGGCTTTGTGCGCGAACAAAAAGTTAACCGCCGTGTTGATCAGGAACGCAAGGCTGAGATCGCGGCCTCCGGTGTCAAATTGCTGGTCACCGCTTGCCCGGAATGTAAGATGATGCTGAATGCCGCTGTTGACGAAACCAAAGATTTGGCTGAAGTCGTGGCCGAGGCCATGCAAATTGTAAGCAACTCTCAATCGCAACGACAAACCGAGGTGGAGAAGGAGGTTGATATGAGCAACCAAACCGTGACCTCCACGGACGCGGCGGCGCGAATTAAAGAATATTTTCTCGCGCATCCGGCGGAAGAATTACACCTGCTGGGGATTGTCCAGAAAGCGCATGTTGGCGGCAATCTCACGGAGCTTGAACATGCCGCCGATCTGTTGGTAAAAAGCGGCGATCTGGTCATGACGGCTCGCAACGGCGCGCGCTATTATCGCTTCGTGTCAAAGCCGGCGTCGTAAAATTTTACAATAGGACACGTATGCCGTTAAAGGAAGAAATTTGGTATTGTTCGCATTGCGGACACGAAGTCAACCCCAGCGACGAATTTTGTTTCGCCTGCGAATCCGTTTTTGCCGGAACAGCAATGGCCGCCCGCCGCCATCTTGCCAATAGACTCGAAGAGAATGGCGCTGCAAGGAATCGGCCCGAGCCTCGAGCACGGACCTCAGGCTTCGTTGAATAAAACTCGCCACCAAATAAAAATGGCTCCAGTGAGGGGCCATTCTGTTTGGTGCCGGGAGCGGGACTTGAACCCGCAAGGGATTGCTCCCACTGGATTTTGAGTCCAGCGCGTATACCAGTTTCACCATCCCGGCGTAAAGATTTAGAGTGTTAAAATATAAGAAAATCCATTTTGAGAGTCAAGTTCCAAATTAAAAAGAAATACAAAAAAATAAAAAACCGCGCAATTTATCAAAGACTTCATATCAGATTTGCCTGCACTGGCATAAAAGGGTATTTTCCGCACGGCGCATTTGTTTTTTTCCCGCCGGCGTGTGGTCATCATAACCCAGCAGATGCAACACGCCGTGAATCACCAAACGTCGCAGTTCTTCGCGCAAACTCACGCCATAGGTTTCCGCATAATCCTGCGCCACCGGCACAGCAATCGCCAACGCGGCAAGACGCCAACCTTCGGGCGTCACGCCGAGATCAAAAGTAATGATATCGGTGGCTGAAGCGTCCTGCAAAAAATCGCGATGAAGCTGGCTAATGGTGGCAGTATCGACAAAATTCACTTCAAGATTGAGCGAAGTGTTGGCGCGCCGGCGCCACAACACATTTAGAATCTCGTTCAAACGCTGCTGATCATTTTTTGTGAGAAGTTTCCGGCGCGGCAGCGGCGCTGCCGGCGGCCACTGGAGTAGCAGTTGTGGCCGTTGCTGCGGCAGGGCCGGGCTTGCGGCCGGCACCGGCAAGGCGTGGGTTTTCCGCCGGGTTCGCGGTGGGGCGGTGGGCTGGACGCGATGGGCGAACGCGATTGGCATTCGACGCCGTTTCGCCGTTTTTATTGCTGTCGCTGGCGTTTTTTTGATCTTCCGGATACTGGGTGCGGCCATGAAAAATACCTGTCAGCGTACGAATGAAACTTTCTTTGATTAAATTTAAATCACGCAATGTCAACGGGCATTCCGCCAGCTCGCCTTTTTTAAACCGTTCTTCCACGATGCCATTGACCATGCTGCGCAACCGGCTGATGGAAGGATCACGCAACGACCGGCACGCGGCTTCAATGGCGTCCGCCAGCATCACGATGCCGGTTTCTTTGCTCTGCGGCTTGGGGCCGGGATACCGAAAATCGGATTCCTGCACTTCTTCGTCACCGTTTTTCTCCAAGGCTTTTTTATAAAAATACGATACGACATTGGTCCCGTGATGCTCGGGGATTAAATCCCGCACTTCGCGGGGTATGTTATGCTCTTCGGCGATTTCCAAGCCGCGCTTGACATGATTGGTAATTACCAGCAAGCTCATGTTCGGCGTCAATTTCTCATGCGGATTTTTGCCGCTGCGCTGATTCTCGACAAAATATTCCGCCATCTCGGTCTTGCCGATGTCGTGATAATACGCGCCGACTCTTGCCAGCAGCGAGTTCGCGCCAATCGCTTCCGCCGCCGCTTCCGAGAGTGTTCCCACCACGATGCTATGATGATATGTGCCCGGCGCCTGCAACGCGAGGTCGCGCAACAGAGGGCGATTTAATGCCGAAAGCTCGAGCAACGTCGCGTCGGTGGTGAGGTCGAAAAGATATTCAAAAATGACCATCAACCCGTACGTAAAAATCGGACACAACAGCGCATTCAACAAAATGCCGTCGCGCAGATTCAACAGCACTTGCGGCAACGGCGTGAAACGCAGCAAACCGGTGGCGGCGATGACAACGATATAACCGGCGGCCAGCAGCATGATGGCTTTGAAAATCCAGATGCGAGAACGCACCCGCCGCACGGCCAGAATGGCGAACAAGCCGATAATGATGGTCGTAAAAATCGTGTTGAATTCGTAGCCGCGCATACTGCCGAGCATGATGCCCAGCGAGACGGTGCCGACGTAAGCGGTGGGCGCATCAAAAAACAGCGTCAGCAGCATCGGCGCAATGGCGATGGGAATCAAATATTCCGACAGGCCCAGAAGATGAATTAAATACGAAATAAAAATTACGAGCAGCAGAATAATCGCAATGAGCAAAACCCGCTGGGGATCGTGATAAATCAGCGGGCGGGAAATAAACAGAAACAAACCAATGATGCCAATACTGATCGCCAGGATCGTCACGCGGCCGAAAATCGGCAGCAGCCAGCGAAAGCCGCCGGCGGAAATCCGGCGCCGCGCCATTTCGGCCTGCAGCGAACGGACCTTTTGCAAATGTTCCGGCGTGACTTTATCATAGCTTTCGATGATCCGCTCGCGAGCCAGAACGGTGCCGCGGGCCCGCGGCACTTTGGCTTCCGCTTCGCTCAAGCGCTGCTGGGTCTCGCGCTCCTCATAAAAAAGGTTCGGTTGAAAAAAGTTGGCCAGAATCTGGTAGCCGATATTGATGGCGGTATCGCTGAGATTGGGAACTTCGCGCAATTTCTGCAGCGCCGTGGCTTTCGCGGCTTCAGCGCCGGCAATCGCCTCAAGGTTTTCCACGGTTTCGGTTGCCCCCACGCGAATGGAAATTTTTTGGGCGTAAGCCGGGAGCGCGCTGCGCTCGACGCTCAAAATGCCGACGGCAAAAAGGTCGCGGGCAATCCGTTGCAGTTGTGCGGCGTAATTTTGAAACTTCAAAAATCGCGGACTGCGAAAGAACCCGTTCAACAGAAACCGCAGCCCTTCTTCGGACAACACCAATTGCGGCTGGGTATCCAAAAAATCCCGCAAGCGGCGCAGCTTCAGCGAATCCGGCGCCAGAGCTTCGACATTTTGCTCGAGGCCGGCAAGAAAATCGGCGAGCGCCTGCAATTGCCGCGCTTCCACGCTGTCAACGCGGACAAAAACCGGCGGCACACTTTCGCGGGCAGCGCGCTTGTCGCGCTCATACTCGTCCGGCGTTTTGTCGATGGAAAAGGTGAACGGGGCGATGATCTGTTCCCCCTCATAAATTTCGCCCTCGCGCAAATCGGCAAATTGGTAGGATTTTCCGGTGGGAAAAAAACTCATTCCCGCCAGCACAAACGCCGCAGCAATGAGCAACTGCGCCCGATGTTGCTGCCAGAAATCCAGCGTTCGCGAGCGCTCCGCCAGATTTCTTTTTCGAAAAATTTTGCCCAGCCGTTTGACGGTCGGTACATTCGACCAGCCGTCAAACCATCGCCGTAGCACATCCATAAAGCTCACGGACTGTAGTGATCGTACGCTTTGATAATATCGCGAACCAATTTATGGCGCACCACATCCTGGTCGGTGAGATAAACGAAACCGATGCCCTCAACGCCCTGTAAAATTTCACGCACCTGCACCAAGCCGGAGGACGCCGTGCTCGGCAAATCAGTTTGCGTAATGTCGCCCGTCACGATCGCTTTGGAATTGACGCCCAAACGAGTGAGAAACATTTTCATCTGGCTGGGCGTGGTGTTTTGCGCCTCGTCAAGAATGACGAAGGCGTTGTTTAACGTGCGGCCGCGCATGTAAGCCAGCGGCACAATTTCAATGACCTGGGTTTCGAGATAGCGCCGCAATTTTTCCACGGGAATCATGTCTTGCAACGCATCGTACAACGGTCGCAGATACGGATCGATCTTCTCCTTTAAATCGCCGGGCAAAAAACCGAGACTCTCGCCCGCTTCAACCGCAGGACGCGCCAGCACAATGCGATCCATCTGGCGGTCGCGCAAATGCGCCACGGCAATCGCCACCGCGAGGTAAGTTTTGCCGGTTCCCGCCGGGCCGATGGCAAAAACAATGTCATTTTTGAGAGCAGCATTGTAAAATTCCAACTGTCCATCGGTTTTCGGCTTAATTGCCGCGCTTTTGGTGTAAACGACCACCGGACGAACATTGGGCGCGCCGCCGGCCGATAGATTTTCCTGGCCTGCGATTTTGTTGCCATTACCGCGCTTCACCACATTGATGAGCGTCTCGACATCAGCGTGGCGCAATTCGTCGTTGCGATTCAGGACAAGAATTAATTCTGTAAACAACCTTTCCAACTGGCGCAGTTCGGTTTCCGGACCGTGCAGAATAATTTCATGGCCGCGCACGGTGATGCGCGCCCCAAAATTTTTTAAAATCTCTTTTAAATGCTGGTCGCCCGGCCCGAGCAATTGCAACGAGTCGATGCCGCGCAACGAAATGCGCCGCTCTTGCGCCGTTGCTGCCGCCGGGCTTATGGCCAACTGACCGCCTTTTCCTTCCTCCTGAGCCTGTTCCGTGTACGCTGTTTGTCCCAAAAATTCTGTCCTTTTCGTAAGGTTTAAAAAAAAAGCCCCGCCCTCCAAAAATACTTTGAGGAAGCACGGGGCATAAAGTCACATTTTCAAGTGTGAGGTTATTTCGGCATCCTCAACACGGTGTAGGGATAGAGACGGCTCTTGTCGTCGCCGATGATGTCTTTGTTGGCCTCATAAATTTTCGTCCAACTCATCGCATCACCCATCGACTGCGAAATCTTGCGCAGCGAGTCGCCTTTTTTCACCAGATATTCATCCGGCCCGACTTCCCGCTGGATTTTCAAATTCCAGGCCGGGTAGATCAAATCCGGATTTTTAATCATTTCGCGGTTGTACGAATAAATCCGCATCCATTGATACGGATCACCG
>CAYUVM010000051.1:0-13295 GCA_964447935.1 uncultured Cytophagia bacterium
CCAGAGAACCCGCCAACGATTTGGCACGTTTAAACAATCTTTGCTCGGCCTCCGTCCGAGTTTCGGCAGCCGCAACGGTTTGCTGTGGGGCTTCACCCTGTTGAAAATTCGCGATGACAAAAACTCGCTGCCCCCGGATTCCAGCACCGTCACCACGATTGGACGAACCACGCCCCGCGACAATTTAGTGGTGGGCACCGATATTAGCCTGGCGTTGGATCGCCGCCGCATTGAGATCAAAGCCAGCAGCGCGTGGTCGCTGCTCACCAACGATATTACCGCCGGCAGCGTTTCCGCCGACAGCATCAAAAGCATTTCCGACGTCGACTTGCCGTTTGATCCGAAGGATTTTGAGAATTGGTTCATTCTCAACGAAAGCACCTCGCCGCTGGATCCGAGCGGCAAAACTTCGCTCGCCTATCAGCTCACGCTCAATTTAAATTACTTTAACCATTTTATTGGCGCCGGGTACAAACAAATCGGCGCGGAATATCTCTCGCTGGCGCAATCGTTTTTGCGCAAAGACATTCGCGGGTTTTTTATCAACGACCGCTGGCGCATGTGGCGCAACCGCGTTTATCTCAATGCCGGGTTGGAAAGTTACCAAGATCATTTTAACCGCGCCGCCTCGAATCCGGCGACGCGTTTGAACACGCTGCAGTTCGGCGTGTCGATTTTCTGGGAGCCCAACCTGCCGTCGTTCAATTTTAGCTTCCGCAATAATGATCGCAACAACAATCTCGACACCACGCAGGTGCAAACCGTGGCGCTGGAAAACAACGCCACGCGCGATCTCTCGTTCACGTTGAATTATGATTTCACCGCGCTGCAGCTCGAGCATTCGCTGATGTTGAACCTGACCAATTCGGACCGTGTTGATCATGCAACCCGCGCGCTGGCCGGCGATGCCGCGTCGAATCTCAAGACCATCAGCCTGCGCTCGCGCTTCCAGGCGCCGCTCATCGGCACGCTGACATTTACCACCAACGACAACAACATTGCCGGCGGGCAAAGTTTGTTCAAATACAACATGCTCTCGGCTCGCGTTGATTATGACTTTTCGCCAAAACGCACGCTGGCGGCGGGCCTGCAAGTGCGCACGTACGGCGCGTTTAGCCGGGTCAGCGCCTCGGGTGGAACGAGGCCGGCCGTTGGTGGCACGTTCAGCGTGGTCGATTATACGCAAACCGGCTTTCAATTCGGCGGCGGGCTGCAATACAACGAGCAGCATGAATTTACACTCGATATTAATTTACTCAACTATGCTGATCGCGGCGGCCTCCAAACCGCGGCCGGCAGCTTGACGACGAACCCGTCGTTTAAAAATAGTTTGATTCGCGCCTACTACGCGTTTCGCTTCTAACTGTGTGGACCGGCCGTGCAACTGCCAGACCTGTGGAGTCGCTTGAGCAATAAATGGATCGTGGGCAGCGCGATTAGTCTTCTGGCCGGAATCGTGGCGTTGTTTTTTAGCTTCACCACCACGTTTGAAAATCTCGAGCGCAAGGCCTACGACCTGCGCTTTGTTTTGCGCGGCCAGGAGGCGGTGGACAACATGCCCATCGCCATCGTCGCGATTGATGAGAAAGCGCTCGCCAGCCTGCCCCGCAAGCTGCCCTACCCGCGTGATTATTATGCGCGCGTCATCGATAATCTCACCGCTGCCGGCGCCCGGCTCATCGTGTTTGACATCGCCTTCACCGAGCCGGCCGTTGCCAATCCCAACGAAGACTTCGTTTTTGCGCGCGCCGCGGAACGCTCCGGCCGCGTCATTTTCGCCGGCAAAGTGGTGAATGACGTCGCCAAAAACGACATTCTCAATGTCTATCTCTCCAAGCCGATTGCGCCACTGCTCGCCGCCAACGCCGAGTGGGGCATCGTCAATGTGCCGGAAGATGAAGACGGTTTTATCCGCAGCTATTTGTTGTACCAGGAATTCAACGGCCAGAAATATTTGCCGCTGGCGTTGCGCGCGTACATTCGCTTGACGCCCGGCCCGGCGGTGATCGACCACGCCGGCCGCGATGGCGCGTTGCGCTTGAACGATTTGGCGATTCCCGCTTACAGCCCCAACACGTTTTTGATTAATTTTAGCGGCCCCGCCGGCACCTTTCCCACGTTTTCGCTCGCCGATGTTTTGGACGACAGCACATTTGATCTCGGCGCCATTGAGGACACCGACATTTTTGAGGAGCATCGCCGCGCCGGCACCTTCAAAGATAAAGTGGTGTTCATCGGCGCTTCGGTGGAAGAGTTGCAGGATAATAAGCTCACGCCGTTTTTTTCGTTCGAAGGGAAGAAGCGTAAAACCCCGGGCGTCGAAGTGCATGCCAGCGCGCTCGGCACGTTGTTGAATAAAGCTTTTATCCAGATGGCGCCGTACGGGCTGAATCTCGCGCTGATTGTCGCCGCGAGTTTTCTGACGATGGGCATCGTGCTGCCAACGCGCGCGTTGATCGGCGTGCTGTTCGGCAGCTTGGAAGTGTTGGCGCTGTTTGTTGCCGCGATGTATTGCTTCTCCGTGCAACAGCTTTGGCTGCCGGTGGCCGGGCCGGTGATCGCCATCGTGCTGAGCTTCATCGGCAACACGGCGCAATTGGTTTTTGTCGAGCGCCGCGAGCAGCGTTTTGTGCGCCGCGTGTTCTCGCAGTTTGTCGCAAAGAGCGTGGTGGACAAAATGCTGGCCAGCGGCAAGATGCCCAAATTCGGCGGCGAGAAACGCGAGCTGTCGATTCTGTTCAGCGATATTCGCGGCTTCACCACCTATTGCGAAAAACATCCGCCGGAGTTCATCGTGCAGCGCTTGAATGAATATCTCACCGAGATGGTGGAAATTGTTTTCCGCCAGCAGGGCACGCTGGATAAATTCATCGGCGACGCGGTGATGGCGCTGTACGGCGCGCCGCATTATTATGCCGAACATGCCGAAAAAGCCTGCGTCACCGCCTGCGAAATGATGGCGACGCTGCGCGACATTCAAAAGCGCTGGGCCGCGGACACCCGTGATTTTTTTCAAGTCGGCATCGGCATCAACACCGGCACGGTGGTGGTGGGCAATCTCGGCTCGGCGCAGAAATTCGAATACACCGTCATCGGCGACGAAGTAAATCTCGCCTCGCGCCTCGAAGGCACCAACAAACAATACGGCACGGCGATCATCATTTCGGAATCGACGTATGCGCAGGTGAAAAAGCGCGCCCGCGCCCGCGAGCTGGATCTGGTGAAGGTGAAAGGCAAACAGCAGCCGGTGAAAATTTACGAGCTGTGCAGCATGGAAAAAATGGCGCCGGTGGAAGAAGATTTATTGCTCGGCGCGTATCATCAGGGGTTGGAGTATTACAAAAAGCGCGAGTGGTACAACGCCCTCAAAGAATTTCAGCGTGTCCTGCGCCGCTTCGCCGCCGACGGCCCCGCGCGCATTTATGTGAACCGCTGCCTGAATTTTCTCGAACACCCGCCGCTGGAAGAATGGGACGGCGTGTATGAGTTTAAGACGAAGTGAAATGCGTGACGATAATTTTGCCAGCCACTCCGACCTCCGCCCGTCTTATTAACACAAGCATGTCTCCAAGCCGGAAGTAAATGCGCTTGCTAACACCCGCATGTGCGGTTGGCGAGCTTGCACGATCGTTGATCGAAGACGAGACGTTGGAGATACCACCGAACTGAATTTCATCCTCGGCTCGCCAATCCGCACCATGCGGTGTTAGCGCCGCCGTTTGTCCTTCATCACAAGCTTCACGTTTATATTAAAATAAAACTTTATGTTTTAAGTCTAACGTGTTTTCTTGAGCTCTACCGCGCGTTAGCTGCGACGATTAATTAGTATGCTTTGATATTAAGCCACGACAAACCAACTCTCGGTGGGTAAGCGCCTTCACTTCATGGCAGTCAAACCAACTTTTCTTTACATGCTCATAGTGGCCTTCATCAGATGTATAGACATATGTATAGGTTTCATTAATCTGAATAATTGCTTGCAGATCCTCTGACCTTATGCTGGCTGCGGATCGCTCAAGTACCAGCTTAAGAGCCCCTAGTACCCTCTCGATTTTTGTCGTTTCTTCATTGTCTAAGTGTTCATAGGTTAATCTTATGTCATTAATGACATCAACTAATGGTAATACAGCGTGTTCATCGCCGATCTCTCCAAGCGCATAGACGGCGTCCTTATGACGCTGCTCCCAATCGCTGTTCAGGGCTTCTAGGTACACTGGAAGTCCTCTATAATCTCCGTTCCGTTTAAATGCCTCTGCGGCAGCCCAACGAACCCCACTATATTCGTCATTGAGAGCCGCTTCTAACTTCTGCCAAATGCGCGGATCATCGAACTGACTAAGCGCCCTCACCGCGTCACTGCGCACATCACCATCGCGCTCATTCTCAAGTAAGAGCAATAGCGGTTGTATGGCGCGCGGGTCTCGGCTCCAGAGCAGAATCTCTATTATTGACCGCTTAAAGTTTCTATCATTATCCTGAAGCATTGCCACTAGGGGTTCGATTGCAGGCGGGCCAATTGCCAGTAGTGCCTTTTGCGCGACCTCATGATCATACGGGCCGGTCCTTTTTTTAAGTGCAGTCAGAAGTGGTGTAATGACGCTCACGCCTCCGATCCGCCCTAGCATAGCCACTGCTTGCACTGGTATCAACCCGTCTGGGCTGTTGACCATTGCCACCAACGTCGGTATTGCCTGTGGGTCGTTAATTTGCGACAAGGTGTCATTCGCTGCCTGACGCAAATAGTAGTTTTGGCTCATGAGCGTTTTCAGCAACGGTGCTACCGCAGGCGCACCAATTTTCACTAGCGCTTGTCTTGCAGCTTGTTCTTCATAAATTGCGTTTACAAGAGGTTCCACACTCGCCGCACCTAAAGAAACTGCTGTGTTCCAATCTTGCATTGCAACTGCTTGAAAAGCTTTTTCCGAAACGGTCATCGGTTGCCAGCCAAGCGAATTAAGTGCATGACCTGCTGCTTGCCGAATTGTTATGCTGTCCTTGAGCTTCGTCACCAACGGTCCGATTGCCCTCGTGTCACCAATCCATCCGAGCGATTCTGCCGCCGCAGCCTGAACACCCCAACTACTATCCCCCAGACTTGTTATTAATGACTCCACAGCCCGTGGGTCTTTAATATATCCTAGTGCCTGCGCTGCTGCAAAACGTACATCGCTGTCTTCGTCATTGAGCGCCGTTACCAATGCGTCTACCGCCCGTGTGTTCCGCAAGTTACCAAGTTTCTCAGCCGCCCGTTTCCGCCTATTAGTTTGCTTTGAGCGTAGTTGCAATAATGTCCACCATAGCATAACTTCACCTCCTCCAAAGGTTTAAATTGTATAAAGGCACTTTGCAGCACATAGTTGGCAAAAGCTTTATTGCACATTCAAATCCACATTTGGCTAATGGGGGGGTTTGCAGAACGTTCGGAGCGAGCACTTAGTTTCGCGAAGCCTACACGATACCTGTTTCAAATCGCGCACAAAGTTTGTTCTTTGCAATGAACTCATCGCGAATTTGCCACTGCACTTCTAACGCTGCTGCGCGCCTGTTGCAAACTGCCGCCAAACTTCATCTTTGCACCAAACCCTTGTTCAAATTCAAATCCAAACTTTCGTCTTTGCAACGAATTTCTTTCGATCTTGACATGGGCTAACACCGGCCTCAGTCGCCTAGCCAGCGTAAGTACAAACTTCGAAAATACCGAGAAGGTTGTGCGATGTACAGACGTCGGAACTACACCGCACTGGCGAAGGGCGGCTGCAGGCACTGTTACACGAATTCTTATATCGTTAGGACAAAGTGCTTCCTGACTCTTCGAGACTATATTTTGCCCGTCATGAAATATATCAGTCAGCAATACAGGTCTGCCTAACAGACATCAGACAATGCAAAGCAAGTACAGAACAGAAGAGACTATATCCAAATTTGCCACCATTTCTTTGTTTTTCGCCGCATTTCATCATGGTTAAATATTGGGAGTAAAACTTGATTATGTACAGGACAGTACGGAACCAAGTAATTACCTTTATTATCCTGTAATAGGATTGCATTACCAGCTCCAGCGATAGCCTTCCAGTCACTAAAAGCCCCTTCTGGAATTTTCATTGTTGCGCATGACCAGCAATAGACGTTATCACAACTAATGCAGCGGCCTGCGCCAGAGAAGGGATGCCGGGGATCGCATGAGTTTGATTTGAGCTTTGCTCCACATTTTTTGCAAGGTAATGTGCAAATTCTCTCGGACATGATATTTCTCCCTTTTAAATACAGATTTTGTTTCTTCCACGAACTTGCTTTTTTGCTCTTTCAAACTTCGTCTTCGTCACCCAACTTTTATTTTTGCCGACTCGCTTTATTGTTCGTTGCACGTTACTTTGCTTTCTTGTCGCCTTTCAAAATGGGGGTGAAAAACGTTGGGACTGGCACGATATTTTGTTTCATCACGTCTGCTTATCGTTCGGAGCTTCACGATACTTTCGTATTTCCACGAACTCCTTTCGTTCTCACGATGCTAACACCGGCATGTGCGGTTGGCGAGCTTGCACTCACGTTGATCGAAGACGAGACGTTGATACTACCACCGAACTGAATTTTATGCACGGCTCGCCAATCCGCACCATGCTTTGTTAGCGCTCGTCATTTGCTTTCACCACAAGTCTTATGTTTGCATTAGGCACACAGTTTTTCTATTTAAGAAGTCTTTAGACTTTATTTTTGGCAAGTAATTTTTTGCCGCTGGTATCCGTGAGATAGCTGTACAGGTTAACGATTCCTGATCCTAGCGACTTACAGAAATAGTTTATATCATCAAAAAGGTTCTCGTATGTTAGAGTCATTCTGCGCAAATCATATAATGCTTCTTTGATGAGGTTCCTATTACAACGGATAATAAGCTTTTTCATTGATCCATTGAAATGCTCATCTCGTAGCATTGTCTGAAGATTAGCATTGAAGCTTTTGGTTAAATCAGTTTGAACAAGAAACACGCCTTGTTGTTTTATAAGTCGATTATTCAAAAATCGTGAACTCAGCATAAAGACACAAGGTTTGGAAACTGGGTCCTGCTTTTCGATTTCACCAGTTAGTGCAATTCGGGGAAATCCAAAAACTTGTTCTTGAGTAGAAGTAGCCTTAAATGTTGGGTCGTTCTTGAAAGCCGACAGTGTTTTCTCGCCAAAGAATCGATCTTTCGCCTTTTGCTCATCCCAAGAAGCGGATCGAAAACACCAAATGACAACTTTTGAATCTGGCCCAGCGTCTGCGAAAGCAAAAAAGGCAGCTATATAAAATGAATAAGTCCAATCCAGAAGCCGTGTCGGACCACCAAAATGTTGAATAAAGCTTATGCACTCAACCGCATCTTTAGGAATGAAATCCCTTCTGTAACTTTGAATTTCTCTTGCAAATCTACGTAAGATTTGAATTTCATATTTGGGGGCTTCTGCCATCGGTAATTGATATTTTTCAAACTCACGTTCTAGCTTGCTTTTCAAAGGCCATTTTGAGTCTCCTTGTCCTCTAAACATCCATTGACCTTCAGGTAAAAAGTCTCTTTGATAATCAGAAATCAGGTCGCCCCAACGATCATAATTTTTTTCTTCTATACCTTGCATAAAATTTATTCCATAATTTAATCATTCGTGCGTACGACTAGTACCCGTTTCAGCGGCTTGGCAGGCAAGAGATGAAACGCATTTGAAAACAACGCTTCAAACTCCACTACAGACTAAATTTCATATACAACCTGCCAAGGCCGCTAAAAACCAAGCTAGGCAGAGAGCCCATCGGATAATACAATCAACCGATGTAATCCATAAGTCCAGAAGAGTCATAAGAAACAGTCATGCTTCCTATGCGATCAATCTGTCCAGATGAATCGTAAGAAACGACATAGCTTCCAATACGATCAATCAGTCCAGATGAATCATAAGAGACTCTCATGCTTCCAACACGATCAATTAGTCCGGATGAATCGTAAGAGACAATCATATCTCCAATACGATCAATCTGCCCAGACGAATCATAAGAAACAGTTCCCCAACTCATAGAATTGCCTCCTTTCTGTGGTTAATGGTTAGCATTTCATTCCACCTGATCTTTCGGAATTTCACGGTAGTTTATTTTATGCACGAAATCCTTTCGCTTGGAAGCCGCTAACACCAGCTTGTGCGGTGGCGCGGTTTCACCGGACTCCGCAAAAAATCCAGCCGTTGAAGCTACGCCACAAGCCGATTCAAGCACTGCCGCGACATCCGCACCAAGCACTGTTAGGCGGTTTTAAATTTCTATTCTTTATGCTGAACGACTGGATTATTTTTTTCGCGTTTATTGGGTTGTGTTTCGCAATTTATAATTGTCAAGCGCAAATCATTTATTTGATGGTTCGGATTCTGGGCGATAAATGCCTTGACAGCGTCCACCCGAAGTTTCTACGCAAATTTTATAAGTGGATCGCAAATCGAAATTAGGAATTTTTATAGAATAAAAAATCTCATCATTGATATGAGTTTGTGTTATTATTTTTAGGTTGCCCGACACATCTCTTTCTTTTACTTTTGGATATTCCCAAACTGCTTTATGTTTAAAACTATAAAAACCTATTCTATTTTTCTTTTGATAAAAGATTTGACGCACGACTATTCTATGTGGTTTATTATTAACTATCGTAACGTAGAGTTCTCCACTTTTAAAATCTTCGACATTGATTTCTGTTATAAGCGGATTCATTTCAATGCTCTGTTTTTTAGCCCATCGCGATGTGCGCCAAGTGAAAAATACGATCAAGGCCGTTAAAGCGGCTATTATGTAATTTGCGTCTAACGTAAGCATTTTCTTGAAAATTTGCAATATGTTCAATCAATCATCCTGGCTCTGTTTTTTAATCTGGCATCGCGTCGATTACACGCCGCGCGGCATGGTTTGCCAGCGCTGCGACGCGAAAGAATACACGCTGGAATTTATCAACGCTGGTTATTTCGTGCGACCGTTGTGGGCCGTGCAGAAATTCTTTTATGATTGCTGGCGCAAGTTCACGCGCAAGTATGAACTGCCGTTTTAAAAATGTGAGCCAATTATATGATTATCAAAATAGTTTGGAACATAAAATTTGATCGCTTCTCCGAAAATGATGCAGCGACAGAAGCCAAAGACATTCTTGCGAAATATCAGAATATTCCAGCAGAAAACAAGCCCGATAAGATCAACATTTTAGTTATTGGCATTGGCTCTGCTGTTATTTCTCATTTAGCAAAAAATAATTTACCGATTGAAGCGATTGAATCATGGTCTTGACTCTTCGTTGTCTTTTATCGCCTCGGTAAATATTCCGAGTTTATGCTGGCTGTACCCTTCGTTTCGTTGAATAATAAAATGTTCTATTCCGGTAACTCGCAGAAGAGTGCCGATCTTAAATGATTTATAATGCTCTTGAAGCGTTGATAAATAATGATGCGTCCATGTTCGCGGGTTTATAATATCACCAATGTGAATTGACAAAAATGGTTCGTCTGCTTCAATCAAGCACGCAATATCACTTCCTTTATTGTCAGGAAGATAAATTTCAAGGGAATACCTTTTAAGTTCTTTCGACATGAGGCGATCTCCTTTTATTTGAAAAATGCCTAACAGTTGCTTGCTGCGGACAGCGACGCTTTTGCTTTTCAATGGGGGTGAAGCTGACAGCCAAGAGAATGTGCCGCGAAGCCAGAACGGATTATTAGCCGATGATTTATTATGACCAAATTGATTTAAATATCAAATCTTTGGTATATCATCTTAATGCACACGGGTTTGTAACTATCGGTTCGTGTGAAGGCAGCGAGAATCATTCAGCAGTTTTGCCGACGGTGCAAATACGCGCTGATGGTGATCTTGATGATTTACGCAAGCAATTGATTGCTTGGTTGATTGAAAATAAATTTCTTCACTTTACAGCGCGTACAGTTTCTATGCACCAAAGATCAACGATTCCAGAACCTTATTCTTATATTGAAATAGAATTTTGGTCGCTGGAAGACTTAAAATTTCTTGAAGCTTTTAAGCCACTTTACGATAGATAGTTTGATGGCCTTTGCCGCATTTTCCGCATGGGGGAAGTCGGTCATCGTCATCATCGAGACGAACCGTCCAATTGCAGTTAATGCAAGTATAGGTGCCTTTACCGGGTTTTTCACCGACATTGTAAGTCATAAAATCCTCTATATGGTTAAATTAAAAAATGTTGGTTATCTTCTCGGACGTTTACGAGTATGCGGTTTAACATAAACAGTTTTTCCGCTTTTAGTTTTGCGATAATGTCCATCGACGTGAACATCGCCAGTGCTTGTACTGGAATTAGATTTTTTGCTGCTATAACCAGATGTATTTGATTTTCGCCATCGTGAAAGTTGTTCACACGGCGTACCATCACCGTCCGCATCAAGATCAGAAAGCCCAACGCGGTCGGCGTTGAAAGCAAGTTGAGCAGCAAGTTGAGATGAGTAATCGCGACAATTTATGCGCTCTACATCTATTTCATCTAAAGTTTTTGCGCTGGGATGCATCGCAGGATTATAAGCAAGCGGCTTTACTTGTTTTAGAGAGATATAATATTCTTCCCCAGTTATTGTCATAATTCTGTAAAAACCTTTTTGCATTTCGGCAATTTTATAACGTTCGTGAATTTCAAGGCTAAAGTAATTGTCAGAATGTTTTGGCTCAGAATAGATAATCACGGATTCGCCGTCTGGGGCAATATACCACTGCTCGGATGGTTGAATAAAATTTGTTGTACCAGCGCACGAGCAAAGCAATATCAATGCGATTGTCCTAATAAATAATCTCATGTTTTATTCCTTTCAAATTATGTGTAACATCGAACCGCCTAACAGTTATTCAGCGAACACAACCCGCCTCGCGGGATGTTTCCATATATAGCCATTTGTTTCCATTAATGGAAACTTTTTCGATCAAACTTTCCACTAATGGATATTTACGAGGTGTCGATTAGTGGAAAGTTTTGCTCAAATGGCGTCTCCGCCAATGTTTCCACTAATGGAAAGTTTTGAGCCGTAGCCCTCTCTTGCTCCAGCGTGAAATAGGTTAAGCCCAATGCAAAAATTTCTCGATAAGAAAGTTCCCACCCGCTCGGCTGTTGATTCCATTTTCCGCGTGCTGGGTTGTCCCGGTTGCAGTTTTCTACATGTGTTTATCGGCTTGCGAATAACGCAATGGCTATGGCATGAAATGCTGGGAGTTCTGGAGATTGGCCTGCCGTAAACAGACGAACTCCGTTGCAGCCGCTTCGGAAATGGCCGGCCTGGTTCGGTGGGTGGGTTGGCAATTGTCATAACTTCCCCTTTCAAAACTTTCAATCGTCCCGACGTGATGGGCGAGAGCACCATTCCCATCTTTTAAAAGTTATGACGGAATATAAATAAATTTTTCGGTGAAGTCAAGGTTGATTTGCGCCGAAATGATTTTCACGCAACGGGGGAGCGCAAGGATGAGCAATTGCAACGGGCCGGCGATTTATTTGAACAAAGGCGGTGTTTCCAGCCGTTCACCCCAAAGCAGCTTTTTGAGGTGCTTAAACGCCTCACGGTTTCTTTTCTCCTCGCGATGGCGGACAATCCCCTCCGCCGTACAAAACCACGCTTCGGCATAAACCTTCGTCACCTCCGGCGCGCGAATGAGTCGCGCCCATGACTCATGCGCCGGCGCAAAGCGTGCCAGCGCGGCGTAAGAAAATTTGCAATCTTCCCACTGCGAGATCGCCCCCTTCGCGCGGCGCTGAAATGGCGGGCGTTGCAAACGTTGCGGAAAATGGCACCAATCATCAATCAGCGGGCACGGTTGCTCATGCGGACAGGGCGCCAGCGTGCGCGCGCCCGCTTGCAATAATTGCTCCCGCGCCGTTTTTATGGCCGGAAAAGCTGCCGAGGTGCCGGGTTCAACGAGCAACAAAACCCCGGCGCAATGTTCCCATGCGTAGCGCACCAGCCGTTGTTGATCGCCGGCGCTCAGTTCATTCAAAACATGTCCGATCACCACGAGATCAAAGGCGCGATTCTCCGGCGGCAGTTGCTGTCGAAAGTCAATTTTCTGCCACACACAGTTTTGCAGCGCGGCACGTGAGGACGCTGGCGCCAATTTTTTTCCGATCTGAATAAAAGCCGTTTCGCGCTCCCACGCTTCGAGATGGATTAATGCCGGCCAATGTCCAACGGCCGCCCACAACGCCGTGCCCGGCCCGCTGCCGAGATCGAGCAATGATTGCGGCGACCAACCCGGCGCTTGTGCTTGCGTGGCCGCCATCGCGCCGTAAAGTTGCGCATAGGTCGCCGAAAAAATTTGCGCGAGATAGGCGAGCGTTTGCTCCTCACCGCGCGCGAAACGCCGCGGCAAGTCCTCGCGCTCGCCGCGATAGCGCCGGCTCAGCGCCTGCGCTGCGCTCACCCATTGCTGTGCCGGCAGCGTTTTGAGCATCTCGCGGATAGCGTTTTCTAAATTGAGGGGAAGTGCAAGCACGGGGAGATGAGTTGATGAACAAATGAAAACGCCGTTCGTTTGATCATGGAAACGAGCGGCGTTCTAAAAAGTCAATTGATAATCTGGACGATTCATAGAGCATAGACCACGAAGGCACCAAGACACGAAGAACAATCGCCGATCAGGGTTTGAAGAAAAAATTGAGTTTTTACGGCCACCCAGGCATGCGGTCTCTAAAATTAAAACTTTGTGGCTTCGTGTCTTGGTGGTTATGAATAATTCAGAGCGACAAAGCTTAAAATTATTTTTTTCGCAATTTTTCCAATTCCTCGCGCAGCCGCGCATTTTCCGCTTCGGCGGCAGCGGCTTTGTTTTCAGCCGCCAGCACTTTTGCCTCGGCGGCTCGCCGCGCGGCATGGCTTTCGGCGCGGGTCAATAAGCGTTGATCTTTCTTGAAGTCGTACAGGCGCAACAGATTCTCTTCCAACCGCAACTCCAACCCCAATACCTCGCTCTTTAGCCGCGTGCCGACAATGGGCAAATAATCGCCGTTTTCCAGCCGGAAACCGCGCAACGCCGGGCGGATGGTGTCGCCGAAAGGATCGAAAATAAAATACTCTTTGACGCCCAGATTGGCGTAAATAAAACGCTTATTGCCGAGATCTTCTTTCTTCGTGCTCAACGAGGTCAGCTCGAGCACGAACTCCGGCGCTTTGCCTTCCTTTTCAATATTATAAATCCGCCGCTTCTTCTTTTGCACGCCGCGTACCACCAAAATATCCGGCGAGACGGATTGCATTTCGCCGGTGTCGTCCCGGTAATAAACAAAG
>CAYUVM010000052.1:0-13180 GCA_964447935.1 uncultured Cytophagia bacterium
CCAGGCCGCCATCGTCGGTCGTGAGAATGCTCGCGCCGTGGTGTAATTCGTCCCAATCGTTCGGCAGTTTTTGTGCGAGGTGTAATCCGATCGTCAATGCTTTTTGCCCATATTCTTTTTGGGTATGTTGTGCTGTAACCCCGAGTGCCGCTGGATCGATTTGGTAGAGCAAGGCAAACGAACGGGCGACCGCAAAAAGCACATTCCACTCCGCGAGTGCACCCGAACCGGGCGAGACATTATAAAGCCCGTCGAGATCGTTGACGAAATTTTGAAAATCGGGTTTGTAATAATTTTTAATCTTTTCGCGCATCGCCACCATGTCTTTGGCTGTGGCAAAGAGGCGTGGATGTGACCGTTTCGCGATGGGAGAATTCGGCTTCGGTGTAAACGTTTGTGCTGATAAATTAACCACACCTAACAAAACACAAAAGAGCAATTGTACAAATTTCATTATTTTTCCTGCAAATGACACAATTGTAATCAAGTTCAATGGCCACAGTTCAGAGTTCGAGGTCAATTAACCTCATAAGAACCGGAATCAACTATCTTGACGCAATTATTTTGCATAAAAATAGTCTCATGACATGAGTAAATATGCCATTGTTGTGCCAAATGCGGAAATCACTTGCTTCTGTATTTTTCTTGTGACAAATTTTCTCTTATGGAAAATTTATCTCAAGAACAACTCATTGCATTGATCAAATCAAATCCAGAATTAGCCGCTGCGCTGTATATGCAATTAAAGGCTGCGCACAAAAACGCATCACAACGGCTGGCAGCTCTCGAATATCAAAAGTACGCCTTGGAAAAGCAAGTTAAACAACTTCTCAAGAAGTAAAGTTTGACGGAGTGATCATTTACGCTTTCAGTCTTCCCGCACCCACACCAGCATTTCGCCCGGCGCGCGATTGGCCCACGCAAAGTAAGGAATCGCTTTGAAAAATACTTTTTCGGTAGCAGCGGGTTCAGCGCGATATAATTGCTCCTGCCAGGGCTGAAGTTGGCGGCGTTTTGCGGTGCCGGTGATCACACTCACGCCGCCGAGCAAATCCGGCTCGAATTTTACCGTTAATTTTTCTTCACGCGACAAAACCAGATCATTCAAATTCTTGCCGTTGTCAACTTCTTCGAGACAATAGACCAGCGGGCCGCGCTGCAAAGCAACCCGGCCACAATTCGCCCGCACCTGCGGATGCGCCTGCACACGCTCCACTGGCATGGCCAGATCGAGTTCGATCAAATCGCCGGATTGCCAAAGGCGATGCAGCTTTGCATAGCCTTTCTGCAGCAGCGGTGCAAGACTAATTTCCTCTCCATTCACTTTAATCGCCGCCGCGCGGCACCAACCGGGAAGGCGCAACGCGAGTGTAAAATCAATTTGGTGTTCACTCTCAATTTTAAAAACAATTTTCCCGTTCCACGGATAATCGGATTGTTGCGTCAATTTGACGTTTTTTCCATCATGAGCGAAGTTAACCGTTCCGCTGATGTAAAGATGCACCCAAAACTCATTTTCATTTTGTGAATAAATGTATTGCCCCAGCGCCGCCAGCAAGCGCGCAATATTCGGCGGGCAACACGAACATTCGTGCCATTCCCAGCGTTGGTGCCGGCCGCGGCTCTCCAACGGATTCTCATAAAAAAAACGGTCGCCATTTAACGACACGCCGCTCAAACAGCCGTTGTACAACGCGCGCTCCAACACATCGGCATAAATCGCGTCCGGCTCAATTTGCAGCAGGCGATGCGTGAACAGCACCAGCCCAATGGCGGCGCAGGTTTCAGCGTAAGCCGATTCATTAGGCAAATCATAATCGGCGGTGTAGCCTTCATTCGCGCGCGACGAGCCAATGCCGCCGGTGACATACATCCGTTTATGCACGAGATGATGCCAAATGCGTTTGCACGCCGTGAGTAAATCCGAATCTTGATATGCTACCGCGAGATCGGCCATGGCGGAATAAAGATACATGCCGCGCACCGCGTGCCCAACCGGAACGGTTTGCTCACGCACCGGAATATGTGACTGCGTGTATTCATGGGTTTTCGCCCAGTAACTGGCGGGATCCTCGCCGCGGTCACGCGCTTCAACGTCAAAATAATGCGGCTGCCGCCCGCGTTCATCAACAAAGTATTTCGCCAGTTGCAAATAACGCTGTTCGCCGGTGGCCTCATGCAATTTCACCAGCGCCAATTCGATTTCTTCATGGCCGGGGTAGCCGCGTTTTTGGCCGGGCTGCACGCCGAAAACCTTTTCGATATAATCGGCGTAGCGGCAAGCGGTGTCCAACAATTTCCGTTTGCCGGTGGCGTGAAAATACGCGACCGCGGCTTCGATGAGGTGGCCGGCGCAATACAATTCGTGCCAATCGCGCAAATTTTTCCAGCGCCACTCCGGATGCACAACCGTAAAATGCGTGTTGAGATAACCCTCCGGTTGTTGCGCGCGGGAAATCGTGTCAATCAGCTCATCAAGCAAAGTTTCCAATTTCGCCGCGGGCTGCGTGGCCAAACTGTGCGCCGCGGCTTCAATCCATTTGGCGACGTCAGAATCCCAGAAAACATGCGGTTCTTGCGGCTGGCCCGGACGCCACGTCAATTTCCACGCGTCGATACGGCCCGTCTCCAGACAGCGTTGATAAACGGTGGGAATGGTAACTTCCCGATTCACTTGCAATTTCGGCGCCCAGAAAGCGTCGTTGATTTCGACTTGTGGCAATGCCACAGGAACGCTTTTTTGCAAAAGTGCTAGCATGTTCATGCTCCCGGTTGATAAATGATAAACGGACGTTTTTGAGTAAAGTACAAAAGTTCAGCTAAAATGCAACAGCGTTTGGCACGAGTGGCGTAATCGGCAAGGTGTTTCCTTTGCAAAGGTATTGAACGCGGTGGGGGTGGCGGACGCAAAAAATCGCAGCTTACGAAAATCCAAGCCGGAGAATATGATGATGGTTGCGCTATCGCGGCTTACACCAGCGCCCGGTTCATAAAAAAATTTGGATCCGAATCCGTGCGACCAGCAAGAAAACTTCGCCGATAACAGTTTTTTATTTTTTCTATGCGGATTGAGCGTATGGGCAAATCCCCAAAAATTTTTCGAGGCGGCGTGCTGGCGGCGCGAAGTCTTTTCTTGATGACACAACTTTTTAAATGATCAAATAATTCAAATACTCAAAAAATCGATTGTCCGGAGCGCACAGCACGGACGTAGGAATCGTTGAAGACATAGCTGTAGTGGCAATAGCCATAGTAGAAGTAGACGCTCCACGCCACGCCGGCGCTTTTTTGATCAGCCGTCCAAATCAACCGTTGTGCTTTATCAAACACCGGATCGATGTACAAATCATTATTCTTCTCAGCTGGTTCCATCAACGACATCGCTTCTTCCAAAGTCGGCAAGCGCCAATCTTTACAGCCAGCGAATTTTTTAGCGTTCAACTCACGCACATATTTTTCGGCGCCGGCATAAGTCATGGAGTTCGACGAGCCGGATTGCTGCCACATCAGACCGGTCGCGTGATCGCTCACCAATTTTTCGCCGCCCTGTTCACTTGTTTCATATTGATGCTGCAAGCCTTTGCCCGATTTATTATATCTGGTATCGAAGAGACCTTTCTCCTGCAGCATTTTCTCCACGGCATCGACAGAAAGCTCAGCAAGCGGCTGGGCGCGAAGCAATTTTTTCTGCGGAGCAGCCGGTTGTCGGGAATTTTTTATTTCCTTTTCTAAAACTGCAATCCAAGTCTGTTTCTGGACCAACTCGTTTTGCAACCCTGCAACTTGTTTTGCCGCCTGCTCTAAACTGGTGTCTTTCTCACGCAATTGTTTTTGGGCGTCGACGTTTCCCATTTGCGCAGCACGCAGCAACTCGTCTTTTTGCTGTAAAATTTTCTGCAGCTTGTCAAACTCACTTTGCAAAACAAAGGCGTTGCGTGGCTTGAAATCCTGCACCGGGTTGCTGGGGTGGTTGCGCCATTCTGCAAGGGTTTGCAGGGAGTCCACAATATCGTCACGCAATTTCACCAATCCCGCCTCCGTCTGCTCGTAAAAGATGCCACGATAGGTGACGACGTCGAAGGGCAGCTTGTTCTTCTTCTGGATGATGGTGATGGTTTTGTTGTCGATGGCGTGCGCCACGCCCATTTCGTAAAACACATTGGGGTTCCAATCCGTGAGATCGGCGATGATGGCGTTACTGGAAAAAATATGCTCGATAATCTTGCGATTGATATTAAACGCACCCTTCAATTCATCGACGCGCAAAGAGACAAAGCCCGCTTTCTCGCAGGCCGGCTTGATCGCCTCGCGATAGACTTCTTTCATGTCGTCTTTAAAGGGCATGATGATGAAGCAGAGTTTTTTCGAATCGGGCATGGTTTGAATGCTCTCGTGGCAAGCGCCATTTTACTTTGGAATACGCAATATTCCGGCGACCAACAGCCGTTTACGTTCAATAAAACGATTGGGGTGGTTGAGTTGTAACAGCCGCACCGTGGCACGGCCGTTTGGAGTTAGTGGGATAAATTGTGCGCCATTGAGTTGGAAATGCTCACCCCAGCGATCACGGCGAGGATGAAAGAGCGGAACAATCGCACCGGTGGCCAGATCAAGTGAAGCGATGTCGCTGCCTTTGTGTTTATTGCACAACACGCACGAGAGCGCCAAATTATCGGCTGCGGTTGGGCCGCCATGCTTTTGGGCGATAATGTGATCAATTTCGTGGTCGGCAAAAGTAACTGCCTCGGAAATCAAGCAATATTCGCAGCACCCGTTGGCGCGTTGATAAACTAATTGGCGCAGAGCGGGTGAAATATAGACGCTGCTCATAAGCTATTTCTGTGAAACCGGGTTAGTTTTGACAAACTAAAATTTGTCACTCCGGGTTGATTAAGCAGAAGCCGCAAGTTTCGCGGAGGCCCTTGCTTTGGCGAGACGCACCAAATGTTCCAAATATTGATACTGCTCCCACTCTTGTTCTTCGGGAGGAGTCAAACCGGTATCGCGATTTTTTTCCAGCAAAGCGCCAATACGGGATTGCAAATCAGCGGAGGGCCGCAACGCCAAAATTTCTTCCGGCGTGGGCAGCGCGGCCAAAGTTTCCAACACTTCGGACGCGCCCTTAAAACCGGCCTGCGCGGCGGCCTGCCATTCGCGCAAGCCAAACTCCAAAATGCGCGAAAGCTGATCTTGAAACGGATGTAATTGCGTGGCTAATTCTTCTGAAACATTGAGGGTAATTTCCATGATACGGCTTCTCGGGATTTGTTCTTAGTTTTTGAACCAAACATTTTTTAAGCTGCATCAAATTAGTCACAAACTCGCGAAAAAGCAACGGCATTTTTTATGAGCCCGGGTGAAACCGGACTTGTTCAGGGAAATTTTCTAAATTTGAAAAACCGTTGCGACGAAGGCCAACTTCACATATGAAGTAATTTCAATATGACTTGAATCAGGAAACGCAGGAGTCAAAACGGATTGAAAATTGCCAGAACAAGACTTCAACCAGATCACGAGTGCGGCAACGATAATAAGCGCCAGCGCCGTGCTCATAATTTTGCGGCGCGACCAGCGCGTTGGTGTTGTCATTTCGGCCGCATCCGCATCGTCGTTTTTTGTTTCGTTAAAAATCTCCGGTGGTTTTAATACCGGCGCGGGGTCTCGTGATTTCGGTTTGCGACGGAACGTCTCGACAAAGGATTTGCGTTTCGGCGGCGGGCTTTCGCGCTTTTCCTCCGGCGGTGCAGCCTTCTCAATACTCGGTTTCAGCACGACACCGAGCGAGCGGCAGAGTTGCGCGTAGCCGGTTTCGTAGGGCGTGAAATTCAAATAGAGATTTCCGCTCAACAGCGCCGGCAATTTTGTGCCGTCAAGCACGCAGGCAATAATTTTCTTTTGTAAATGAAACGCGCTCGACCACTCCTGTTTTACATAATACGATTGCGCCGAGTCCGCCGACCACAGCAGCACGAGGGTGTTGCACCACTCCAGCGCTGCGCTAATGCGCTGCGGCAGCGAGTCCCCACCGGCAATTTTTTCGTAGTCGACAAAGACGTCCACCCCATCGCGCTGCAAATCGCTTTGCAGGCGCTTCGCAATCGTTTGGTTTTCCCAGGCGTAGCTGATGAAAATTTTCGCAGTCGGTTCCGGGCTATTCGGCATAGTCTTTTCAAGTATAAAAGCTCGTACTCATGATCTTACTCGTACTCCGACTCTTTCTCTTACGCGCTTTTAGAAATTTTCAAGGCGAGTAGGAGAAAGAGTGCGAGTAAGAGTTTTGGTCATTGTTGCGTCATGATTACGACATCAATCCGCCGGTTCTGCATGCGGCCTTCTTCGGTTTCGTTGTTGGCAATCGGACGCTCTTCGCCGTAGCCGAGGGCCTGCGTGCGTTCTTCGGCCAGGTTCATGTTGGCGAGGAGATATTGCTGCACGGCGCGGGCGCGTTCCGCAGAGAGATTCAAATTGTACGCGTCGTTGCCGATATTGTCGGTGTGGCCTTCCACAATAATTTTCGCCGAGGGGAATTCGCGAATCGCTCGCTGCAATTTCGTCAACAGCGAAAAATATTCCGGCTGAATCGTGGCGCGGCCGGAGGGAAACGTCAGTCCCGCAAGGCGAATGCGCAGATTGCCGCTCTCGCGAATCACGCTGGCTTCGGCCGGCGCAAACAGGGTTTCAATGCCGCGCAGTTTTTCATCCTGCCGCTGCTTCTCCAGCAAGATCTGCTGTTTTTTCACCAGTTCGGATTCCAAGCCGGTTTTGGCTTCCTGCATCGCGCCGATCTCTTTATTTTTTTCATCCAGGTTGCGGTTCAGCTCGTCAATGCGGTTGTCGCGCTGCGCCACTTCGGCAATGAGCCGGCGCTGTTCTTCGAGTAGCGTGCGGATGGCGCTGCGAATATCGTTGAGCGGCTTGCCGAGACCGGTGTCAAACTGCGGTGAAAAATTCAACTCTTTGGAAACTTCCGCCACCTGCTTCTCCGTATTGAGCAAAACTTTCTCCAACTCGCGCTCATCGACTTTCAGGCGCTGAATCTGTTCGGCAAGATGCGTGGCGTGGCGAATTTCATATCCAGCGGCCTCAGCCTTCTCGCGCGCGGTGGCCGCGGCCCGCCGGTCGGTGTTGAGAATGTTTTCTGCATCAAGAAGCAGCGCCTGGCCGCGGCTAAACGAGAGCGGCGCCAATTTGTCGACTTTCGCTTCCTGCGCTTTGGCGATCAACGTGCGCACGCTGCCAATGGTGCTTACTTTAATTGCCTGCAATTCGGCATCGCGCAACATGCGTTCGGCTTCTTCGCTGCGCTTTTTCGCGCCGGCCATATCGCCGCTTTCCATTTTGCGCATCGTCTCTTTGAAATATTGATCGCCGGCGGTATAGCTTTCGGCGGCGTGCTGCGGTGCGTTGGCCATCAGCGCTTCATCACGCGCTTGCAAAAGTTTGGCGAAGGTGGTTTTCGCCAGCTTGGCGTATTGCGTTGCCTGGGTAAAATCGAGATCGGCCTCGCGCAATTTCTTGTCAATGTCGCCGACGCCGCGGTTGCGCTTGAAATCTTCCTGCGCGTCGTTGAGTTTTTTCGTGGCGCGCAAGAAAACCTCGGGCGCGAGCACATCGGCCTGCGCAGCTTTGGCTTCATTCAGTTTTTCTTGTGTGCGCACGAAAACTTGTTGATACAAACGTTCGTCGGGTTTTTGTTGCGCCAAGTTTGTCGAGACCAACAACAAACAAAACGCCAAAACGATTTGGGTGAAAATGAATTTTTTTTTCATCCTTTCCTCTCCCGGAATTAAGTGATCGCTTGAGGTATTGAATATCTTTCATTTAAGATAGAAAAAAAATCGCCGCGAAGCAAGAAAAGAGCGGCCCAAAAAATTTTCAAAAAAATTTAAAAAAGTTCTTGACTTTTCGTTCACCTTGTATTATAATATAGGTGTACATTAAAGCACCGAACAAAAAGTCACTAACTACCAAGGCGCTGGCGAGCGATCCTGCTCATTATAATAACGAAAGCTTGTGAAAGCGCCTGGCTAAATTAGGGATTACTCGTATGAAAAAACTAACGGACAAACAGAAACAGATTCTTGACCTCATCGGGCGTAATGTGAAGCTGCGCGGTTTTCCACCGACGATGCAGGAGTTGGCGGACGAGTTGGGTATTCGCTCAAAAAACGCCATCTTCAAACACTTGGCGGCGTTGGAGAGCAAAGGCTACATTCAGCGGCATGGCGGCGGCGCGGCGCGCGGCATCACAGTGTTGCATCCGATGGGCCTGCCGAATCAAGCGCATTCCGACAACATTCCGGTGGTTGGCCGCGTCGCGGCGGGCTATCCGATTGTCGCGGAGCAAAACATCGAGCGCTATGTGGCGGTGCCGGATTATTTGACCGGCGGCGGCGGCTCTTATTTTGCGCTGCGCGTGCAAGGCGACAGTATGATCGACGCGGGTATTTATGAAGGCGATCTCGTCATTGTGCGCTCGACCACGCAGGCGGCCAACGGCGACATCGTTGTCGCGCTCACCGGCGAAGAAGCGACCGTGAAACGCTTTATGGCCCACGGCGAAACGATGTATTTGAAACCGGAGAATCCGGCTTACGCGCCAATCCCGCTCTCGCAAGCATGGACGATTCAGGGCAAAGTTGTCGCGCTGATTCGCGATCAAGTGCATTAGGACAGGATGGCACGGCTTGTCGATTTACAGGAAGTAAATTATAGCGCCGTGTCATCCCCAGTTTTTCACTCCAAGCTGAGCGGAGGCCTCATGTCCAAACCGTCCTTTCCGTTGACCCAAAAAGAAAAAGTTTTGCTGCAAAAGCATTACGAGTTTTATCGTTCGCTGGAGACCGGCTTGCGCAAACCGGCAACCGAGGCGCAAACGCGTTTTGTCGCCGTCTGCCGCGGACACGCGAAAGCGAAGACCGAGCACGAGATTACTTACGCCAAATACATTCGCCTGCGCGCGGTGCGCGAGCAAGAAAAGCGCGCGCTGGCCAAGGCCAAGCCGCCGGTGCCGCAGTATTACGATGAGGATTTTTCCGAACTACGGCATGCGGCGTAGATATTTTAAATTTGCAATGCTTGGCTTCTTTAATAAAAACCTCCTCCCTCCCAACTTCCAGCGGCAAAGACTCAAGAAGCGAGTAGCTTCGCAGCCACGGCCATCTCTTTGCCGCTGGAGTTTTTTGTGCCTGCCAATATTCAGAAATTCCACATTGCAACCCCGCGCGGAATTTGCCAATTTCGCTGCGTACCAAGGCTTATCTTGACTCTCACCAATTTTTCTTTTATATTTATTTATACTTTGTCATCAACCAGCGAAAGGATTTGAGCGCGTATGCGTGAAGAATTACATCTCAAACTCGAGGAACTGTCCCGCCGTGTGTTTGGCCTGCGGGACAGTCTTTGAAGTCTCCAAATTAGAAAAAGAAGCGGCGCAGTTCGAGGCGCAATCGCAAGCGCCCAATTTTTGGAACGACAATGAAAAAGCGCAAGTGGTGATGCGCGATTTGGCGCAGCGCCGCACGTGGATTGACGCGTGGCGCAAAGTGGACCGCCTGCGCGACGACACCGCGGCGATGTTGGACCTCGCCGAGGAAGCACGCGACACGGGCGCCTTTGCCGATGCAGAGAAAGATTTGGCGGGTCTCGAACTGGCGGTGAATGATCTCGAATTTCGCAGCATGCTCTCCGGCCCCGACGACGAGCGCAACGCGATCATCACCATTCATCCCGGCGCCGGCGGCACGGAAAGCCAGGATTGGGCGCAGATGCTCTTTCGCATGTACATGCGCTGGATCGAGCGCAACGGCTTCGAATCACAGATTATCGATTTGCAGGCCGGCGACGAAGCCGGGCTGAAAGATGCAACCATTGAAGTGCGCGGCAAATATGCCTATGGCTATTTGAAAGCCGAGGCCGGCGTGCATCGGCTGGTACGCATCTCGCCGTTTGATGCGAATAAACGCCGTCACACTTCATTCGCGTCGGTGTTTGTGCTGCCGGAAATTGACGACAACGTCACGATTAAAATTGAAGAAAAAGATTTGCGCATTGACACCTATCGCGCCAGCGGCGCCGGCGGCCAACACGTCAACAAAACCTCGTCGGCGGTTCGCCTCACGCATGTGCCGACGGGCATCGTTGTGCAATGCCAAAACGAACGCAGCCAATTGCGCAACCGCGATTTGGCAATGAAGCTGCTGATGGCAAAGCTCTACCAGCTTAAGCTTGATGAAGAAAAAGCGAAATTAAACGATCTCGAAAAAAATAAAAAAGACATTGCCTGGGGCAGCCAGATTCGTTCGTATGTTTTTCAGCCGTACACGATGGTGAAAGATCATCGCACCGGCGTCGTCGAGCGCAACGTGCAAGTGGTGATGGACGGCGAGTTGGAAGAGTTCATCAAAGCCTACTTGATGGGCAAACGCTACAACAAGAAAACCGGCGCGGACGCTGAGGTCGATGTGGACATTGACGAGTAAGCGATTTAGCAAATTGTGCAGGCCAAGCTATGGAAGCCACTCTCACACAAGACGTTGTCAACCCGAAAGCCGCTGTTTCAAAAAACGGCGGCGCGATGTTGCGGAGTCGAAGCCCGATTCCGTTGGAGGAACGCACCGATTTGACGATTGCAGAAGTCGAGGCAATGGGATTATCTGAATCGTATGAACTGGTCGACGGGAGGATTATTTTCAAAATGCCAAATTCAGATCATTCGTATATCCAAATCAAATTGGGTTCGCTACTTGATCGCTATCTCGAAGAGCACCCAATTGGAATGGTTTTCACCGAACTGAGCGTGCGGATTTTTCCAAATGATGAAAGGCATCTGCGAACGCCGGATTTGGCGTTTTGTCTAAATGATCATTTGCCGATAAAAGGCGAGTTGGCTCAAACGGCGCCTGACCTCGCCGTCGAAATTGTCACGCCTGCTTCTTATTTTCCGGATGTGTTAGAAAAAGCCGATCTCTATCTCAGCCAAGGCAGCAAAGTGGTTTGGATTGTGATCCCATCGAAAGTATGTGTTTTAGTTTTGACCGCCACCGGCCGCCGCTGGGAATATGAAACCTTAACCTGTCCGGAACTGTTACCAGGCTGGAGCATGAACCTCACCAAGATTTTCAACTGGCCAGCAGCGGAAAAAACAGCGTAGTTTTATGGGCTACACCAGCGATTGCAAACTCAAATACGAGGGCAAATCTTTCACAGGCAAAGCCTTGCTTGAGACCGAGTATCTCGAATTTAAAGGCGCGCTTCGGCTCAAGATTCCCTTCAAGTCAATAACTGCCGCGGCGCTGGAGAAAACGGCACTGCAAATAAAATTTGATGGGCGCAGCGCTTTATTTGAGATCGGTGCGGAAGCGGAGAAGTGGCTGCAAAAAATTCTGCATCCCAAAAGTTTGCTCGATAAACTGGGCGTGAAGCCGGAACACAAAGTTTGCGTCTTGAAAATCGACGATACGAATTTTTTGAATGATCTGGAAAAGCGAGCGCCGAATCTCACGCGCCGCCTCTCTTCGGAATGCGATGTGATTTTTCTCGGCGCCGACCAAGAAAGTGATTTAGCAACGTTAGATCGATGCCGAGCTTCCCTAAAAAAAGAGGGTGCCATTTGGATTGTGAATCCGAAAGGCCAAAAAGATTTTAATGAGAATCACGTTCTCGCCGCCGGCAAAAAAGCGGCGCTGGTCGATGTGAAAGTCGTCAAATTTTCGGAAACGCACACCGCGCATCGTTTCGTCATTCCGAAGGCGCAACGCTAATGGGCGCAACGACTCATATTCCGCAACGACAAGGGAACCCCGACGGGCATAGCCGCTACGAAAAAAAGCTTCTCGAGAAACAAGATGACGAAGTGCGGCGGCCCACGATTGCCGAGATCAATTTAAAGGCGATCCGAAACAATGTCCGGCGCCTTCGCGAGCATGTTCAGCCGGCGGAAGTGATGGCCGTCGTCAAAGCTGATGCGTACGGCCACGGCGCGATTCCCGTCGCACAGACGGCTTTGGCAGCGGGTGCATCGCAACTTGCCGTCGCGCTTTTGGAAGAGGGAATCGAATTGCGGCGCGCTCAAATCGCTGCGCCCATTCTCGTCTTCGGCGGGTTCTTTGAAAAACAAATCGACAGCTTTATTGAGAACGACTTGCATTTTACGCTTTACGATTTACGTCTTGCTGAAATTGTTTCGCGGCGCGCGCAGGCACTGGGGCGAGTTGCGGAAGCCCATGTGAAAATCGATACCGGCATGGGGCGTGTTGGCTTGTTGCCGGCGGAAGTCATCAAAGTGATTCCCGCGATGGCGAAGTTGCCCCATCTCGAATTGATTGGCCTCTGCACGCATTTTGCGAGCAGCGACAGCCGCGATAAAACTTACGCTCACCGGCAGCTTGAACAATTCAACGCCATCGTGCAGCAACTGGCGCAACGTGATTTACGTTTTAAGTATTTACACGCTGCGAACAGCGGGGCGATTCTCGATTTGCCGCAGAGCTACTTTAACCTCGTGCGGCCCGGGGTGATCATGTATGGCTATTATCCGAGCAATGAAACGAGTGAATCAATTCCGCTCGAACCGGCGATGACGCTGCGCACAGAGATTCTGCATGTGAAACGCGTACCGGCGGGAACGTTCATTAGTTATAACAGCACGTTTCAAACGCATGAAACCACGACGATTGCGACATTGCCGATTGGATACGCCGACGGCGTCCCGCGACGATTCTCGAGCAATTTTGAAGTGTTGGTGCGCGGCCGCCGCTGCCCGCTGATCGGGCGCGTGTGCATGGATCAAATCATGATCGACCTCGGTGACATGCAAGACGTACACGCCGGCGAAGAAGTGGTGTTGCTCGGCAAACAGGGTGACGAAGAAATTTCGATCTACGAATGGTGCCGGAGGGTGGAGACGATTCCGTATGAGGTGACGTGCGGGATTTCAAAGCGGGTGGGGAGGGGTTACGAGAAAGAACAGTGATTTTAGAGTAATAAACTTTAGCCTCTCAAAAATTCGGAGTTAAAATAAATTGACACCTGAAGAGTTTCAAAAACTGGAAGGGCTAATCAGAGAGCTCCTTCAGAAAAATGATTCATCAATTTGGCCTATTATTATTATAACAGTTGTAGTAGCTTGACAATGTTATCTTAAAACTAGAGGACAAACGTCCAACGAGGACAAAAGTAC
>CAYUVM010000053.1:0-13164 GCA_964447935.1 uncultured Cytophagia bacterium
TTAAGCGGCTGTCCGTAAAGATACATAAATTAGTCAGAGAATAACTTCCCTTTATTGACAACCTCAAGCGTAATGCTTAATTATAAACAAACTTATTTGCCAAGGCGCTCTCCGGTAGCTTTTAACCGCCGCGTCATGGCCACTGCCTCCTCGAACGCGATATTGACTTGATACGCTTTGGGATTGACTTCGAGATCGTGATAACCGAGTCGCTCATAAAGCAAATATTCCAGCTTTTCCCTCCCCAGCATCGGCGGGTTCATTTTAATAATGACATGATAATCCATCTCGGTGAGCAGAAAATGCACGATGCTCTCAATTTCCTGTGCCGGGCAGCCGTGAAAAGTCGACAGGGTGATGCTTTGCGCGAGATTGGTTTTGAAAGGAAGATTGCGATACAGAGAAAATTCAGGAGGGATTTGTTGGCGCAACTCTTCGACAATGGGCGTCGCGTCTCTGATCGTGTTTAACCAGTCACGAATTTTCTGGCTTTGAATGCCCTTCAAATCATAACCGACACTGACGTCAAAGATGGTTTCGGTTTGGGCCAGTGGAATATTTTGTTCCAACACGTTTGCAGCGATCAGCATTTCGATGAGCATGTGGCCGGCCACGTACTCACGCAGCGATTGCTCGAGCCGGAGCTCCTGCGACCATTCGACGTTGTAACCAATGTTTGTCATGTCGATGCACGGCCGCGAGATTTTGAGCTGATCAAGAATTTGTACGGTTTTTAGCTCCAGAATACGGCTGCCGCCGAGCCACGAGAGCACGAGATTCTGCGCCATCTGCGTTTGCGGCCCCGCCGCCGGCCCCACCGGCGTTCCGGCCTTCATACCGCAAAATTCTACCGAAGTATCCGGCCCGCCGTTGCTGCGGTAAAATTTTTGTTTCGGGAGATCGAAAATTTTTTGCTCATTCTCAAACTCTCGAAACATGCGGCGGACGAGGTGGGGGAAGGGGAGAGAATGGAGTTCGGCCATGGGAACATTGTTTTTAGGTAAACCGCATGAGAATAGAATACGTCTTAAAAGTTTCGCGACTTCGGCTTTTGCAAATTATTTACCTTTCAATTACACTAATACCACATTAGCAACCGGCGTATAAATATCAATTTTTTCTGATGGTGTTTTTATCGTCACGATAAGTGAATACCTTGCCTTACGATCCCACCGTTTCAAATGCTTTCGTTCCTTCCACCACCCATTCACTGGATAAACTGCAATACAACCTTTATCTGCGAGTTTGACGGCTGTGCCATGCCAATAATCCGAATGAATTGAGCCGTTTACACGTAAACGTGGGCCAAGAAGCCATTCCGGTGAATCACTTGAAGTTTCGTCATAATCTTCGATCTCTTTGCGCGCTATTTCATTTATTCTGCGTCTGAACTCATCAATTGTTTCATCAGCAGCCTTTGTATCGAATCTCAAACCGTGCGAAGCATAGCGGAATTTCTTATTCCACCCTCGCCGTCCTGGGCTTGGCTCAACAAAATACGAGAGTGTTACACGCATCTCGACCTCCGTTTCGCCTAATTGCATCAATACATCACGAGGCCAAGGTAAAGGATGAAGGTGCAATTCATTGGTTTTGATTTCATTTTTGTTTTGGATATAAGGCTGAAGCGAATCCTGAACAATCAACGTCAACACATTGGTAGCACTCCAGCGGGCACGCTCAAGATCAGGAACGCCAAAGCCATAGATACGAAGTAAATTTGCAATAGCGGGTTTCTTCTCTTTCCAAAGCTTCAGGCCATTCAACATCTCATCCGTCCAGGCAGCGGAATGGATAAGCAATCCGCGAATAGTTTCAGGCCAGAAATTCGAATATGAAGCTTGAATCATCGCGGCCATTCTAGCTGCCAGAGCAGTCGCTGCACTCGTATCACCCATGCTGGCGAAGTATCGGTCCTGAGGTCGCCAATAAGTAGAAAGTAATTGAAGTGAGTCGATATAATCTACAGAATTCGCACCAGGATTCCTACCCATGTTGCCACCTTCGAGCACGATGTCAGGTTTAAATGGCCATTGTTTTTGCCATGTAATCGAAGTGGTGCTGGTGGGACATAAGCCCCCTTTAGGCGCAACTAAAGTCCAATCGGGATAATTTGTCGTATCAATATAATCTTTTTCGGTGTAGGCCCCAACCGTAACGGCGTTCCAAGATTGCGCTGGATCATGAATACCTTCAAGTTGATTTATTGTTGGGTAATCTTTTACCGAATCAAAGCCGGCGTTTCCTCCTGAAATTAAAACTAATCGGCTTTGATCATCTTCTACTCCTGAACAAAGTTGATCTATGGCTGCGGACCAAGACGATGGTTGTCCCCGATCTCTAAACTCCGTTGTCGTTATGGCGAGGCAAATAGCACGGTTTCTAAATGGGGCTTTGATTTCAGCGCGGGCAATGGCTTGTTTAGTAACATCGCCATACAATTCGGGCGAATTCGCCCCCGTAGGCGGAAGGATTTTAGCCGATTCAATTCGATGTTGCAATTCAATAGGCAGGTTATGATTTAACACGTCTATCAAATCACCGTAGAGACTGAGCCCCGCCATTTCAGTTCCATGCCTATCATGATCTACAACTCCCCAATTCGGGTTATAGGCATGCATGTCGTCAACATTGAGCGCGGGTTCTATGAGCGGATGGCTTCGGTTAATGCCAGTATCAAGAATACAAACTGCTGGAGCTTCATCAACGGGAATAACGATTCGTGATCTTATATTCTGTACCCAATCATATTGTTCTTTTCGAGGTAGTCGCAAGAAGGTATCTGCAGTAATCCTTGCTCTGTGAAGTTCCGCTAAGCAGTTAAGAAGAATGATTGAAGCAAGAAGCTGTTCTTTGCTCGCATAGGCCAGAAGTACGGTGCGTTCCGGGAAATCAATTTGCTGAGTTGTTGTTTGAATCTGATATTTGGAAGATTGCTCTCGAAACGTATTTAATATTTCTGTTCTTTCCTCATCAGATTCACCAGTGCGCAGCCACACCTCCCACCAAATCTTCTCTTTTAACGCAATGTCATCAAAGCTTTTTTCATCTGCCCAAAAGGCTTTAAGTGATGCCAACTTGATGTTTGCAATACTTTCAATTAGTTTTTTATTCTTTGGCTTTTTAGATCTTTTGTCAATCTCGTTGAGATAACGTTCAATTATTTTGAAGAAATGCTTAAGCTTCCCTTCCGGTACGTAAACGGTCGCGAAAGTGGTTTTCTCATTTTCACCCATTTCTTGTACGTTCATGACTTCAATTCCACTTCGTTGGTCCTCCAAGCTTTCCACTTTTAGAGGATAACCAGGATCACTTTCAAATTGTATAGATAATCCAATATCACTTCGAACGCCAATGGCTGAACGTTGCTCAACTAAACTAGCTGCTTGTTCTTGAATTAGGCTAAGTTGCTCTCTCAACCATTCCCCGTGGAGTTTTCTATCTCTGGACTTGAGCAAAAACTTACCGCCACCTCCTCGGGAAGGATTGGTATAAGGCTCTGGTTTGGTGGTGCCCCTCAGCAGGATATGAGGAAGGTGTTTGGTGACATTATCAGGCATTACCAAGCTGTTCATTTTATGTGTTCTTTTTACTGAATGTAATCTTTTCAGAAATCGAATTCAATATATTTTCAGTTGTAAGTACGTTATTGTCGTGAATAATCATCTCTTTTATAGCTTCTTCACAGGCTTGATTAATTTCGGCAAAGCTAAGGCCGCTGGCGGCTTCAGCGATTTGGATAAGGTCAACTTTTGATATATCAAACTCAATGAGCCGTGCTTTCAGAAGTGCAAGAATCATTTCCCGATCAGGCAGACTATATTCAATAACATCGTCAAAACGGCGATAAAGTGCAAAATCCAATTTTTGCGGATGGTTTGTCGCAGCGATAATTAGACTCGTTGATTGGTCCTGTTCAATAAACATCAAAAAACTATTGAGCACTCGGTGAATTTCACCCACGTCATTGAGAAGGCCACGCTGGGTTCCAATCGAGTCAAACTCATCAAAAAGATAAACGCCTCTTGTTTGGGCTATCGCATCAAATATGAGGCGAAGTTTCGCCGCTGTTTCGCCCATATATTTTGTAATCAAACCATCGAGACGCACTACAAATAATGGAATGCCGAGCTCACCGGCTAATACCGAGGCTGTCATAGTTTTTCCGCAGCCCGGCGGCCCAGTTAAGAGCAGTTTCCGCCGTGGCTCCAGGCCGTGATTTTGAAGTTTGCTCAAATGTCGTTGTTCATTCAATATTCGCACTATTCTTTTCAACAGCTTGGGCTGCAGAATCATATCCGATAACCGGATTTTAGGATAATCGACCGATAGAAGGCCGCTGAGTTCACCACGAGGATGTGCAATAGAGATTGGTTGTTTACCGACAAGAGATAAAGCGCCTCGGGCCTTTGCCTGGTCAATCAGGTCACGTAGTTCTTGAGCAAATTTGCCATGACCCTGCCTAGCTTCATTTGCAGCCACTTGCAACACAATAGAGTGAAATCTAGCTTCGTCTCTATCGATGTAGCTTTTAAGGAGAGCCTTAATTTGTTGAGCAGTTGCCATTGAATTCTCTTAAAGCCTGATATTTTTGCTAAATCATCCTTTGGGCTTGTGATAATATCAACATCCTATCATGGCGAGACAAAAATAACATCTTGCCCATAAGATAATTAACTAAATAAGAATAATCAACCCTCAAAATAATTTTACACATTTTTATTATTTCACTTTCCCACCGCCACGCCCGCCACATACCCGCTCGCCCACGCCCATTGAAAATTGAAACCGCCGATGCGGCCATCGACGTCGCAGATTTCACCGCAGAGAAACAGGCCCGGGCAAATCCGCGATTCCATACGGTCGAGATGCAACTCATTTATTGGAATGCCACCGGCGGTAACTTCAGCGAAATTATACCCGCGATCACCGCTGACCGGCAGCGGCATTTGCGTGATCGCGCGCGCCAAGGTCAAGCGCTGGGCGCGAGTCAAAGTATTTCCCGAGGTGCTCGGCACCAGATCAGCCTGTTGGCATAACGCCCGCGCCAGACTTTGTGGCAAAGCCGCGTGCAAGTATTTGACCACGGTAATTTGCCGCAGCGTCTGCAATTCTGCGTCGAGTTGTGCTGTTGTTTTTCCTGGCCACCAATTAATCACCAGTGCCGTTTCGGGATCGTCAAATTTAGCGTCGCGATAATACCGGCTGATATCAAGAACCGACGGGCCGGAAAGGCCGAAATGCGTGCAAAGCGTGGAATCCGTAAAGCCCGCGAGTTTCTTGCCGCTACGGGAACGGACTTCGAGCGTTGCCGGCACCGTCAACCCACTGAGATCGCGAATAAAATGGCCGGGGGGCAAAATTAAAGGAACGAGCGCCGGAAAAATACGTGACGTAACACTGTGCCCCAGAGTTCGCGCGATTTGCAAGCCATGCCCATCCGAGCCGGTTTTGGGGAGACTTTTTCCCCCGGTGGCCAGAACGATTTCATTTGCAACCAACTCACCCCATTCACCACGAATACTAAATCCGTTCGAAGTTTTTTCAACCGTATCAACCCGGCGCGGATGTTGAATAACAATCTGGGCTTGTGCCGCCGCGCGCAAAAGCGCATGGAGAATAGTTTTCGCGCTGTCGGTGGTGGGAAAAAGTTTTCCGGTCTCTTCTCGTTTTAATTCAACCCCCAACTCGCGAAAGAATGTTATCGTTTGCGCAACGTCAAAACGGCGCAAAACTTTGTTGATGGCATGCCGTGAGGAGCCGGCATACGCCGTGGCCTCCACCTCGTGATGCGTGACATTACACCGCCCACCGCCGGAGACCAGAATTTTCGCGCCGATTTTGGTCGCCCCATCTAAAACAATAATGGATCGCTGCGGCTGGGTGCGGCCAGCCCAGATTCCCGCCATCAGGCCGGCCGCTCCGGCCCCGATGATGGCGAGATCAACGCGCTCGGACATGGTTACGTCTTCTTAACGGTGGGCGCGGCTTTCTTTTTTAAATAATCAAGCAACCGGCGCAAATTCGGATCATCCACGACGTCGGTTAAAAAAACCGTATGTACATCGCCAACGGCGTTTTCAATGGTGATTTTGTATTGCCGCTGATCCGCCGCTTTCGGCGAAAACTTTCCGGCGCGCAGCGGCAATTCAAAAAAACGCGTGAGTGTCAGCAATTCCTGTAATTCATCGGCTTCCGGCAGCGGCAGCTCGGCAAGATCAATGATGACGGGCCGGTTCAATCCGGGGAGATAAACCAACCCGCCTTCAGTTTTGAATTGAATTCGCATGGTCTTAAGAGGTTTTGATGCCGACTTGATTCCACGCTTCGCGCACCGCTTTCGTTTCGACGCTGGTGGTGCCGTAAAGCCGTGCGGCGTTGCGCAGCGTGATTTGGGCAAAACGTTGAAAGCCGGTGTTAGACCGAACCTGCTTGTCGCGCAACGCTTCATACCAAATGCGCCCGGCTTTTTCCCACGCATAACCACTGATGCTCGTTGCAGCCAGATAAAAAGCATGATTGGGAATGCCGGAGTTTATATGCACGCCGCCGTTATCTTCCCATGTTCGCACAAAATTTTTCATGTGGGCCGGCTGTGGATCTTTGCCGAGCAGCGGATCATCAAAAGCCGTACCCGGCGCTTTCATCGACCGCAGCGCCACGCCTTTTATTCTTGCCGTCAGCAGTCCAGCGCCAATCAACCAATCGGCTTTGTCGGCGGTTTGTTTAAGCAAATACTGTTTAACCAGCGACCCAAAGATATCGGAGATTGATTCGTTCAACGCACCGGATTGCTGGAAATATTGCAGCTGAGCTTCATCACCAACGACGCCGTGGGTTAACTCGTGGCCGATCACATCAAGTGAAACCGTAAACCGATTGAAAATATCGCCATCGCCGTCGCCAAACACCATCGCTTGGCCGTCCCAGAACGCATTATTATAATCTTTGTCAAAATGCACAGTGGCTTTCATGTGCATGCCATCATCGTCAATGGAGTTGCGTTCGTAAACTTGCCAATAAAAATCATGCGTCGCGCCGAGCGCGTCATAAGCCTCGTCTGCCGCCACATCGCCGCAGGGTGGGGCGCCCTCTTTGCGAATCAAATCGCCGGGCAATTCCGTGCTGTGCTGTGCCGTATAAATTGTACGTTGCTTTTGCCCTTCA
Source organism: uncultured Cytophagia bacterium (assembly GCA_964447935.1). Taxonomy (GTDB): domain Bacteria; phylum Zhuqueibacterota; class Zhuqueibacteria; order Zhuqueibacterales; family Zhuqueibacteraceae; genus Zhuqueibacter. The sequence continues at coordinate 7,168 of CAYUVM010000053.1, forward strand.
CTCGTCACTCCGCGCATGGGTGCGGCCAGCCCCCGCGACGGCACCTGTGCCAAGCGCAAAGACCGCAGCGTGCTGTCAGTTGACATCGTGGTCAACGCTTTATTGCGCTGCACCGGCGTGCCGTTTTGTGAAATTTTGCTCAGCACATACGGAGGCAGAATACAGAAAATTGAACGGCGATGATAAGTCCTTTGGCACATGCGATGGTCTCCTTGAGGGTAATTAGAAATTTTAAATTGAACCTTTAAAAGTGCATTGTTGCGTTAGTTTATGCTTTGCAGCCGTTGCCATAATCGGGCTGCCGCATCCCGCGACTTTTGATAAATCTGTTCGATTTCGATTCCGGGTAGTTTTCTTTGCCGCAGCACAAATTTTCCGGCACACATCACGTCGGTGACATGCTCAGATTTCATGCCGAAGAGAAAATGGCCCGCGAGATTTTCCGGCGTTAACGGCGTCGGCATGGGATAATCGAGAAAAACCAAATCCGCCACCGCGCCCGGCTCGATTTTGCCAAACGTCGCGCCGAAAAGCTCGGAACACAGTTGCTGTCCGCCATTGAGAAATTTAAGGTAATCCATTGGACTGAGGCCGTTCCCGGCATCGCGCCCTTTGAAAAAAGCCAGCCGCGTTTCTTCAAACATATCGGCGGGAAATCCATCCGTGCCCAGCGCCACGCGTTCACCGAAATTTTGCACCGGCGCATAACCGACGCGGTTATTCATATTCGAACGCGCGTTGTGCATCAGCCAACAGCGTTGCGGTTTGATTATGTTCAAGTCGTTTGCGGAAAGATAAATGCCGTGTGCCAAAATCGTTTTTTCAGTGAGAATTCCGTGATCTGCCAAGCGCTCGACGATATTGCCGCGGCCATAGTCACGATGAGAAATTTCGGCATCACAGCCGTCTTCAGCGAGGTGAATATGCACGCCGCAATTGTATTGTTGCGCTAATTCAGCGCACGCGCGGAGCGAAAAATCAGAAAGTGTGAATGACGCGTGCGCGCCGACGAGGCCGCGAAACTGGGAATTTCTCTGTTTTTCCAAAAAATCTTGATTCTCGCGCAAGCCGAGGTTGCGGCCGTGCTCGCCATTGCGATCGGTGATTTCATAACACAAGACGCCGCGGATGCCAACTTGTTCCAGCGCTTCGCGAATAATTTTCAGTGCACCCGAAATGTAATTCGGCGAAGCCTGATGATCGATCAATGTCGTCGTGCCGGCTTTCACGGCTTCAATCGCGCCAATTAGGGCGCTGTAGTAGATACTTTCTTCATCCAACGCGCGATCTAACTTCCACCAAATCTTTTGTAAAATTTCAAGAAAATTTTGGGGCGCGTCTTGCGGCCACGGCATGCCGCGCGCCAGAGCGGAGTAAAGATGCGTGTGCGCATTCACCAGGCCCGGAAGCACGAGATGGCCATTGAGATCTTCCACTAACTCACCAGGCGCAGGGGTTAATTTTTGGCTCCGGGCAACGATATGCCCTGCCTGAATACGAAGATCAACTTGTTCAAGCGTTGGTGGAAAAAGGTGGATGGCAGTTGCATTTTTTAATAGTGCGGAGGGGCTCATTAAATTCAATTTTGAGACACACAACTCATACAATGTTCAGAATCAAATTATAACAAGATACACGTCGTGTAAGTAAAAATCAAGCACGAGAAATTTTACAACAAAAAATTTTCAAGACTCGCCATCTCGCCCTCAATCGGCTCGGGCATACTCACGGTTCTACGCACCGCCGAAATATCCTTCAAACCACTGCCCGTGATGACGGCTAAAACTGGTGATGAACTTGAAATCACACCGGAGGCAACGGCGTTTTTAAGCCCCGCAATACCGGCAACGCCCGCTGGTTCGCCAAAGACGCCGCCGAGGCGCGCGGCCAGTTGTTGCGCTTGCAAAATTTCTTCGTCGGTCACCACGATCATTGTGCCGTTCGACGCGCGAATCGCGTGAATCGCTTTGCGCCAGTTGCGCGGCTTGCTTACGGCGATGCTCTCGGCAATACTGTCGCCGCGCGCCGGTGCGAGTTCACCGCCTTCAAAAAACGCTTTGGCAATGGGCGCGGCGCCTGCGGCCTGCACGCCGAGGAGTTTCGGCACGCGATCAATCCAACCCAGCCGTTGCATTTCCGCCAAACCTTTGCCGACGCCGGCAATCGTGCAACCATCGCCAACCGACACAACCACCCAGTCCGGCATTTGCGTTTGCATTTGTTCGGCGATTTCAAGTCCGCAGGTTTTTTTCCCTTCCACCAAATAAGCGTTAATCGCACAATTGCGATTGTACCAACCGTAACGTTCACACGCTTGCGTGCAAAGATCGTAGGCGGCCTCATACGCCGTAATGCCGGCCGCCGGTTTTTTTACGCGTACGACGCGCGCGCCAAAAATCAAAAGCTGCATCACCTTCGGCTCCGGCGCATTTTCCGGCACGAAGATCGTGCTGCGTAATCCCACCGCCGCTGCGGCGCCGGCCAATGATGACGCGGCATTGCCAGTTGAAGCACAGGCTATGTCGGTGAATCCCAACTCCTGCGCTTTGGCGACCCCCACGGCGCTGGCACGATCTTTAAATGAGGCGGTGGGATTACGACCCTCATCTTTAACATACAAACGCGCGACGCCCAGCGTCGCGGCCAACTTAGTGGCTTCAAAAATTGGCGTCCATCCGATTTTTGTTGATGGAAGTCGCTGCGTTGCGTTGATGGGCAGCAATTCTTTATAGCGGCCAATATCCTGCGGGCGCTGGGCGAGAACTTCAGGCCGTAAACTTTTTTGAATCTGTTCATAATCATAAAGCACATCAAGAATACCTTCCGGGCCACAAGTTGGACAAGTATACCTCACTTCCGGGCCGTAACTTTTCCCGCACACCACACAGCGTAATTTGAAGTTCATCGTCAGCACTTTAAATTGAGATTAAACCCAAATAGAAATCCCACAACAACATTTTGCCGTGGGATTTTAAAAGCAAGTGAAGAAATTCTAATGCCGGCCGTTACCGTTGGTCTCGGGGCGCAACTTTTGAATCGCCTCGACCATAAAACGCGGCATCACCGTGTTGCGCGTGTGCCAGAGCAGGCTCGGATCATCCAGCCGTTCCATCAATTCATTGTATTTTTCCAAACCAAACCGCTCGATGATATCTTGTTTGCGTTCCGGTTTAATCGCATGAACACGCATCGCCTCGGGATCGGCTTCGGGATGAAATTGCACGCCGACGATTTCCGGAGAAATGCGAATGCCGGTAATCGAGCGCTCGAAAGCCACATGCGGCCGGATTTTTTCCAACGATAAAACTTCCGCGCCCAACTCGTTCAAAACGCGATCGTTGGGCTGCACCACCTGCCAATCGCGAAAATCAGCAACATAAAACGGGTCGGGCAGGCCCTCATAAAGCCGCTCTTGCTCGCCCGCGGGGGTTTTATGCACCGGCAGGACGCCGAACGATTTTGAATTACGTTGGGTAATATCGGCTAAATTAAAAAACCGGCACATCATTTGAAATGAATGGCAGATCGCAAAAACGTATTTTTTATCGACATGCTTTTGATTGTAGCGCCAAACCGCCTCCCACCAATCAAAATATTTTTTCTCCCATTCCTTGCCGTTACCGTCAAAGGGGCTGCCCGGCCCGCCGGAAGAGATGTAAAGATCGTACGACAAATCGGGAATTTCGGCTTTGGCGCGAGTATCGAAAACCTCGTAGGTGATGGTGTGGCCGTTCACTTTTTGGTTATGCTGCGCAATAATTTCTTTGATGCAACGCATGCCCTCATTGGGCAGACTGTCGTACAGATCGATGATTGCAACGCGGATGGGAGGTTTTTCCTTCGGCATCAGTTTTCCATTTTGAAGTCGTTCGGCATTTCATGTTGTCCTCCTTGAGTCGTTTTAAATCCTTATGCTTTACATTTACCTTGCTTCTACAACAACCGCAGAAATTTCGCCACGAGATTGCCCGCGATTTCCTGGCGGTAATGCGCCGTCGAGCGAATGTCCGTAATTGGTTTGATTTCCTGCTTAACGGTTTGCCGCGCTTCTGCAATCAAGGCTTCCGTCAAGATTTGATTCTGCAACAGCGCCTCGGTTTGGCGCAGGCGAATAACCGTGGGCGCAACGCTGCCGAGGCCAAGGCCAATCGCCTGAATGCGTTTTTCGCCGTTAATCTCGGCTTTGCCGGCCATTACGACTTTAGAAATCACCAATGCTTGCCGGCTGCCGACTTTTTGAAAAAAGAGCTTGGCATGCGGTGCTAATTTGGTTAATCGAACCGCCACCACCAGTTCATCCGGCGCGAGCACGGTTTGCCGATAGCCGGTATAAAATTCATTAACCGCCACGACGCGAATGCCGCGCTGACTGCCCAATTCGAGTTGCGCCTCACACGCCGCGAGGATGGGCAGTGTATCGCCAGCCGGCGACGCATTCACAATATTCCCGCCGATCGTGCCGCGATTTTGAATCTGCACGCCGCCGACAGTTTTCGCCGCGTCGAGGAGAATCGGGCAATACTGTTGCACCAGCGCCGACTTGATTATTTGCGTGTGGGTCGTGAGCGCGCCGAGGCGCAAATACCCGTTGGCTTCGGCAATACCGCGTAACTCATGCAAGCCCCAGATATTGAGATACGCCGGCGCCACGCCAATATGATCGTGGAGTTGCACCATGAGATCGGTGCCACCCGCCAACAATCGGGCACGGCCATTTAATTCTTGCAGGCGCCGATACGCTTCGGGCAAGGTTTTGGGCGAATAGACTTCGATTTGGCTAATCATGGTTGCTTGCGGGTTATGTATTGCTGGCCATTAATTCCCAGTATTGCCGGTTATGATTTGACCGGCACCACAGAACTTAAATAAGCGGCAAAATTTTCATTAAAGAGCGCGCCGGCGCGTTTTTCACGCAAAAGCTGAACCGCGCTCACCCCATCCATGCCAAGGTGCGTGAGAATCAAGCCTGCCACCAAGGCGGAACGATTGTAACCCATTCCACAATGCGAAAGCACTTTGTGTCCCTGCTTGACCAAACTCGCCCCCAGTTGCGCCAAAGAATTGAGTTTCACCAAATCCGGCAATCCTTCATCCAGGATGGGAAAATAAATGTACATGAGTTGATTGGGCACCGTCGAAACGCCAATGTCCAATTCGCCCTCGAGGTCGATGACAACGGTAATTTGCTTTTCAAAAATCGGATGCCAATCTTCGATGGCCGGAGAAATAAACAGTCGTTCGTCATCATCAAGCGAAATTAATTCCATAATTTTAAAAGTGAACTAAAACAGAAACATTCACGCCAGGGCGTTAAATCGCAAAGGAGCGCAAAGAAAATTCTGCGGCTCGGCGCGCTTTTGTTTTTCTGTTTGATCGCAGCCGCGTTGGGTTTATTTTTATACATTCACCGCGCAACTCTCCACCGCATCGATAATTCTCACATAGCCGGTGCAGCGGCACAAATTGCCGCCAAGTCCAGCGCGAATTTCGTCGCGGGTGGGATGCGGATTTTGATCGAGCAAGGCTTTCGCGGCCATCACAATACCCGGCGTGCAAATGCCGCATTGCGTGCCGCCGATTTGGATCATCGCTTCTTGCAGCGGAAGCAGGCGATCATCTTTCGCCAACCCTTCAATGGTCAAAATTTCCGCACCTTCGACCTGGCAAACTGGCACAAGGCACGAGTTGACCACTTCACCGTTGATAAAGACCGAGCACGCACCGCACTCGCCCTCGCCGCAGCCTTCTTTGCTACCGGTCAAACGCAAATCTTCGCGCAGCACGTCGAGCAGGCGCTTCATCGGCGGTGTGTCAAGTTGGTGTAATTTGCCATTGACGATAAAAGATGTTTTCATAATAAAAGATCAAATGTATTTTAAACCCTGCAGATCCGAAATAATATGAGCAGTCGGGGAGTTTTTTAGTGCAAGAGCGAAAAAAATTTACTACCATAATGGAGTCAATTCCGCATGGATTAACATTAAGGACTCCGATGAA